>RECX01000186.1 GCA_007693825.1 Balneolaceae bacterium | reverse complement strand
TGCACACCGACAACCGGAACCATTTCCGCGCTGGCGATCAGGTAAATGTGCGCCCGCTCGAGACCGCCGTGGTGCTCGAGGAGCCCGAACTGAACGTCACATTTGATA
Organism: Balneolaceae bacterium; assembly: GCA_007693825.1. GTDB lineage: Bacteria > Bacteroidota > Rhodothermia > Balneolales > Natronogracilivirgulaceae > SKNL01. The sequence goes on along the minus strand of RECX01000186.1, from coordinate 10,284 downwards.
CCGGAGGGCGGAAAGCCTGATATCCGGTTGCCTGGCGTAACTCCCACATTGCCGGCAGGTTACAGGTCTATCAAAACAGCGGCAAAGTCGTCAATTTTCCTGATGTATTCTTTTTGCAGCAACGGGGATGAGATCATGAAGTCGGCAGACGATCGGTTGCAGGCCACGGGAATATTATACACCACAGCCAGCCGGAGCAGTGCTTTCACATCGACATCATGCGGCTGGGCAGACATCGGATCCCAGAAAAAGATCATCATATCAATGTCTCCGTCCGATATTTTGGAACCGACCTGCTGATCCCCTCCCAGCGGCCCGCTCTTGAAGCGGTAGACATCCAGTCCCAGCTCTTTGGCAATGATCCCGCCGGTGGTGCCGGTGCCATACAACTCGTGGTGTGCAAGCAGTTCCTTGTTCCAGCGGGCCCATTCGAGCAGGTCCAGCTTCAGATTGTCATGGGCAATCAGAACAATTTTCTTTTTTTCTTTCATGGGGATCCGGTTGTGCAGCTTTTTTCCGGTTCCGGAGGTGGATGGATTGATTTGTGAGCTCATAATGTGATCGGTTATGGATCATTCCAATTATCTGTAAGGTATCGTTAAACAAAAAAAGCGCAATCTCACATTTTGCGGGATTACGCTTTTCGGATGCGGAGAGAGTGGGATTCGAACCCACGGAGCCCCGTGAAGGGCTCAACACCTTAGCAGGGTGCCGCTTTCGACCACTCAGCCATCTCTCCGTGTTTGTTGCCGATGATGCATTGGCATATCCATGAACGGACTGTCATATAATTCAAACCGGAAGAACTTTAAATATAACCCATTTTCCGGCGCAATTCAATCCCGGGAATCAATCCGGGAAGCTATTTTTTTGCATGCTCCGGAATGATCGGGGGCGAACTGTCTTCCGATCCGTCATCAATAACATAGATCTGCGCAAGGTTCCTGCCTTCCTGTGCGTAGTCCATGCCGTACCCAAGCACAAACAGGGTGGGAATCTGAAAGCCGACGTAATCGACGTTGACATAATGCTTGGTTGCATCCGGTTTGTGCAGCAGTGTGACGACGGCAACGGATGCCGGTTTTTTTGCCTTGATGCGGCCGACCATGTACCGCATGGAGAGGCCTGTATCCACAATATCCTCAATCAGGATCACATGACGTCCCTCAACATCGGCATCCAGGTCCTTCAGTTCGGTCACACTTCCGGAAGATACTTTTTCATCCCCGTAACTGCTCAGCTTGAAAAAGTCCACCTCGCACGGGATGGTCACATGTCTCATCAGATCCGCCAGAAAGATGAACGCTCCATTCAGGATACCGATAAAGATGGGCTTTTTGTCCTCGTAATCACGGTTGATCTGGCCTGCAAGTTCCACAATGCGCTTGTCGAGCCGCTCCTTGTTGATATAGAGGCGAAATAGTGCTCCGTTGCAAAATACTGTTTCGGGTTGGTAAAAAGTCATGGATGATGGTCCGGTTGTTTTATTAGAAGTACGGGTTGCCCTTCCGTGCGGCACCTGCTCTGTTCGGCAATGGTTCCCATCTCCCCACTGTCCGGGCAATGTGGAAATATAATGGCATGAACTTTTCCATCAAAAGAAACCAGCACCAAAGTGGATTTTTTTTGCGCGGATGAGACTTTTCTGTTGGTCAGATGATCGGCCACACTTTGGGAACCTTCCATTCCAAGAGGGTGGATACGATCTCCTTCTGTCCAGTTGCGCAGGAGGAGTTCTTCCGGAAGCGAGTTCAGTGCAAGCTGCAGGTCCGTCCCTTTTCGTTTCGAAGCGTAATGGTCAATTGCAAACTGAATTCCGGCGTGGGTGGTGCCGGTACGGGCAAGGTCGGAGAGATTGAGGATGCGGGTCATGCTTTTGCCGGAGTCGCCAGCAACGACAAAACGGTCGCGATCACGTATAATGGCAATGTCCGGATCCAGGGTGATGCGTCCGCCTGTCGGGATATGCGCAAGGTCGGCCAGCCGTTCCACTTCTCCCTTGCTCCACCCGGTGTACCCCGTCTGTTGCGCGATCCAGTGCCTTGCGACGGGAATCCGCAAACCGGGAGGGAGGGCCATCCATGCGGCCCGGTCCATATCTGACTGATGAGAAGTGCCTGTCCCGGTATATGGAATCGCAACCTGATCTGTCACGTGATCAAGCATTTCACGTTGACGCCGCCCGGCACGTGCAACATTCCTGATATTGCGTCGCCAGCCCGGAAAAGCTTTGTCAAGGATGGGGAACAGTTCATTTCTGAGGATGTTGCGGGTGTAGACGGATTCCAGGTTCGTGGCATCGGTTCGGTAGGGAATGGCATGATCACCTGCAAATGCCAGCAGCTCGCCCTTGGTGACGTGCAGCAGCGGCCGGTACCATGGCGGGTCGGCCGGACTCATCCCCGCCCATTTTTCGGGTGCTGCCCCGCGAAGTATTTTCTGAAAAATGGTCTCGGTCTGATCGTCGTCATGATGGGCGAGAAAGATGGCGCATGCCTGATATTGTTTCATTACCGAGAGCAAGACTTCGCGTCGAAGATCGCGGGCATATTCCTGAAAATTCCCGGAGGCTTTTTCCTCATTTCCAAAGTTCTCCTTTCCGGAATCCCGATAGGTTTCGAAGCGGATGTTGTGTCTGCCGCAGAAATGCCGGACCAGTTCCTCGTCTTTCCCGGAATCTTCCGCTCTCTTACCGTAGTTGATATGAACGGCAATCACGTTCAATCTCATGGCAACGGCAAGGATCCACAAGAGCACCATGGAATCGGCACCGCCGCTGACAGCGGCAATCACCGGCGTATCCTTCACCGGAAGTGCGCTGTTGCCGATTTCGGTGGAAACCAGGTCAATCAGGTTGTGTATCGATCCGGACCTGCTCATGCGTGAATGTTTTTACATCATCATTTGCCGTCAGTACCATCATGTAGCCATATTCATTAACGCCGAGTATTTTGACAGGGGTATCCTCTCTTTTCCCATCGACTATCAGGGACACCCATTTTCCGTGCCCCTGAATACTTCGGTTGATACTGCGGATGAGTTCCAGGTCGCCGTTCTCGGCCTGGTCAATGAGCGGCTCCAGCCTGTTCAGCAACACGGCGAGAAGCAGCGTCCGGTCCACAACCTGTCCGCCTGTAAACTGCCGGACAGAAGTTGCCGTGTGTTCCAGTTCCGGTGGGAAGGCCTGCTGGTTGACGTTAATCCCGGCACCCAGGAGCATCCTGTCCATGTTTTGCCCGTTGTACCGGCATTCGGTAAGGAGTCCGGCAACTTTTTTTCCCGAAATCAGCAGGTCATTCGGCCATTTGATCGCACTTTCACAGGCAAGGGTCGCCGAGAGGGTTTCCCTGAGTGCCAGCATGACTGAAAGGGATATCAGCTGCAACCGGGTATTGGTATGGGGCTTGAGTGCAATGGTGAAGGTAAGGTTTTCACCCGGACTGGAGTACCAGTTTCTGCCGAACTGTCCCTTTCCTTTCAGCTGACTGTCAGCCAGGCACACCAACCCGTGCGAGAGCCGCTCATCCGGCAAATCGTGCAGATACCTGTTGGTGGAGTCCAGTTTGGGAAAATACCAGAAACGTCTTCCCAGCCAATCGGTTTGCAGCAAGCGGTAGAAAGTTGCGATGTCGAACAATGCAGCAGAATATGTTCCGGTTGTTTTTCTTGATGATACAAAAAAAAGGCCTCATATCTGAGAACCTGAATGAAATAAAAACGGCCACTCATGTCCGCCGTGAAACGTTCTCACAGCAAGGCATGACTGGCCGCGCAGTCCTATTCTGTAAAAAGGGATCAGCTGCCGATAATAAGCAGCGAGTCCTCGGTACCGTAGGGATTGGTAGCGTAACCGTCCGCCGAGTCATCATTGGCCCAGCGCTCGCCATCCAGCAGATAACGGAATCGATACTCTGTCTGGGGCGCCAGCCGAAGCGTGGTTTCCCAGGAACCGTTCTTCTGTTCCAGCTTGTTGGCTTCGGTATCCCACTCATTGAAATCACCGACAACGGCAACTTCTTTTTCAGCCCACTCTTCCGGTACCCGGAAGGTTACCTTGCAAATGGTTTTCTTTGGTGTAAATTTTTTTTCAATCATGATATCAGTTTTTTAGATTTTCCAGGAAGCAACGACGAGACAAATATACCATAATTAATTACAGTTGTAAAGTTTCAATACCTAATTTATTTGTGTATATTATAGTTTAATATTAAATAATATTATTAAATAGTCATTTATGCCTCAATATTTTTTTCATGCAAGCGCTTTTATGATTACGTATTTAACCAAATTGCGGCAATACTTCAAATACTTTCGGATTTTATAGCTCTATTTTATAGAGTTTTTATCTTCAAGCGCTCTTCTTTCAGTTTCAGTTCATATGCTTCGCGCCATTGCGCCCGGATGGTCTCCCGCTCGCTGCGGGTGCTGCAGCCCAGGACTTTTTGGGAAATCGCCTTGATTTCCTCCAGATCGTGCAGTCGCAATGCCTGCTTTACCTTTGGCACGAGTCTCGGCGTCATGCTCAGCTCACGGATGCCAAGTCCGGCAAGGATAAGGGCTGCAAAGGGATCGGAAGCCAGCTCCCCGCATACGGCAACCGGGATATCGAATTCTTCACCTGCCTGGACAGTCATTGAGATAAACGTAAGGACTGCCGGGTGCAGCGGCTGGTACAGGGAGGCAATCAGGTTGTTGCCCCGATCCACTGCGAGGGTGTACTGTGTAAGGTCGTTGGTGCCGATACTGAAAAAATCCACATGAGGAGCAAACTGGCGTATTTGAAGTGCGACGCTGGGCACCTCCACCATAATGCCCAGTTTGACTTTCCGGTCCACCGGAACTCCCCGCTTTTCCAGGGTTCCCTGCATATCCTCCAGCTCCTTTTTAACCTCCAGAAACTCCTCCAGGTTGGAGATCATGGGAACCAGTATGCGTGTCCTTCCCGGATATCTGCCGGCAACGCGGCAAATGGCCTCCAGCTGGCTCTGAAGCAGTTCTCTGCGATCGAGCAGAATCCGCACCCCTCTCCAGCCAAGAAAGGGATTGGCTTCTTTGGACTTGATGTTGAGCAGCTTGTCTCCGCCCACGTCAAGGAGACGTACGGTGACCATGGCTGATCCGCTGCCGGAGTAGGCCGTCTGGCAAAACTCCTCCTGCCTGCTCCGGTCCATGGTCAGTGGTCCGGCGTTCATGAGCAGCGTATCGGTCCGCAACAGTCCGATTCCCTCCGCACGGTACTTGTCAATATTCAGCACCTCATCCTCAAAATCGATATTCGCCTGAAGTTCGATCCTGGTGCCGCAAAGAGTCTCGGCGGGTTTGTCGATGACATGACGGAGAAACTTGTCCTCCTCTTTTTGCCGTTTGATGACACGCGTGTAGGAGCTCGAGGTCTCATCATCCGGCCGCACGATGACATTCTGTCCGTAACCGTCAAGGATGATGGTGTCGCCGTCCCGAACGGTGCGTAATACCGATTTCGCACCGATGATCATCGGAATGCCCATCGCATTGGCAATGATGGATGCATGGGATGTGAGTCCGCCTGCTGTGCAGATAATGCCCTTGACGCCGTTCCGGGCAAAGGTGATCACCTCGATGGGTGAGACATCCTCCGACACCATGACGGCATCCTTGCCGAAACTTGCGATCACGGCAAGCTGCTGGACGTTGTGGATCAGCCGGTCGCGCATGTCGCGCAGATCGGAAAGACGTGAGACAAGAAAGGATTTATCGGTGGATTTGATCAGATCGATATAGTGTTGAAAGGCGTCATAAATGGCTTTTTCGGTCCGGAAGCTTTTCTGGTCGATAAGCTGGTACACCATGGTTTCCAGTTCGGGATCGTTGAGGATCTCGTATTGCGCATTCATGATGTCACGGGTGTCCGAGTCATTCCGGGAATCGGCAAAATCCGAGAGCCGCTCCATGGTCATCCCCACGGTTTTCCGTGCCTGCCGGAATTTTTTCTTCTCATCGGGAAGCCGGGCTTCATCCACCGGATCCGGATTGATGTTGATGTTGCCCCTCGAATAAATTCGTGCAATACCCATCACCAGTCCGGTCACAGCCGTGATGCCCTTCCGTGTGATATTGGGTTTGTGCGCATTTTCTTCTTGCATGGAAACCTGTGTGCTTCTTGTTGGTATTGATCACTTCACTCTTCTGACATCCTGAAGCCGTTGTTAAACAGGGAGGCAACCCGCTCCATCGCTTCTTCCTCATCCGGACCGTCCATTTCCAGCTCCAACTCGGCTCCCTGCTCTGCCGCCAGGGTCAGCAACCCTAAAATGCTCTTGCCGTTTATCCGGTAACCATACATGTGGACATGAAAATCCGATTCAAACCGGGTCGCCTCCTTAACGATAAGAGAGGCCGGCCTGGCATGGATACCGGCAGCATTTTGTACAGTGACTTTTTTCTTGATCATGCGCGCAATCTACATATATCAACAGCAAAAATCATAGTGCAAACATGGTTTTTTTACCGACTTGATCACGTTTCGTATTCGTCGGCGACACCAAACAGCAGCCTTTGGGGCGAAAGCATGCCCCAAAGTTACACTTTGACAGCACTTTTTGTAAATTGCCTTGATCCTTTTTCTGCATTCTTAACTCTCAAATCAGTTTTTTATGTCGGTTACCCTGGAAGATGTTCGTTACATGGCTAATCTCGCCCGCCTGCAACTGTCGGATGATGAGGCCGGGAGCCTGGTCAAGGACATGAATGACATCCTTGGCTACATGGAGCTGCTGGGACAGGTCGACACATCCAGCGTACCACCGCTTGAACATGTGACCGATGCAAAAGCCGGGTTCCGCACGGACAGGGCCCTTCCCCCTTTGGACCACGAGGCGGCCCTGAAAAATGCACCGGATGCCGATTCCGATTATTACCGGGTACCCCGAGTGATCGACTGAAGAACCCGTCCACCCGAATTTTCATGAACGGCGGCCGGCATGGGCCCTGCTGCACGCCCAACAACCAAGGTGAAACGCCTGACCATCACAGCGACAAAAAACATATCCATACACAGAAACGGACATGGCAAAAAAACGGCGCGATACTACCGCGAAAAAAGCATCTCGCAAGGCACGTAAAGAGCAACGCACCGGTTCCACCCTGCCCGACCTGTGGGAAAAAATCCCGCAGCGATATCAGCACCTGATCGTCCTGGTCTTCCTGCTGCTCGTTCCCTCGTTTATCTTCAGCGAGGTGTACTTCGGCGGACAGCAGTTTGTCGCACATGACATCCAGCAGTTCCGTGCCACCGCACAGTCGGTCATCGAATATCAGGAGGAAACCGGGGAGGATGCGCTTTGGGCTACGAATATCTTCAGCGGCATGCCAGCCTACACGGTCATCAGCAACAAGGCCTTTACGCACCTGGACACGATTTTGCGACGGATATTTTCCGGCGTTTTCATCCCGGTGTTTCCGTTTATTTTCTGTCTGACCGGAGTCTATTTTTTCTTCTGGCTGATGGGGTACCGTCCGCTGCCCTCGGCGCTGGCGGCTCTGGGAATCGGCCTCACCACCTACATCCCCATCATCGTGGGGGCCGGACACAATTCCAAACTGATCGCCTACTCCTGGATCCCGTGGGTGATGGCAGGCTACTGGATGCTTTCGCGCAGTGAGAAGCGATGGGCCGGACTCTTTCTGTTTGCCGTTGCGCTCAATTTTGCACTCCGGGCCGAGCACATCCAGGTCGTCTACTATTTCCTGTTCCCCCTGGGAATCTGGTTTGTCTACGACAGTGTGATTGCATTTCGCACCGGCGCGCTGCCGGACTGGTCGCGCCGTGCCGCGCTCATGATCCTGGCCGGGCTGCTCGCCCTCGCGGCCAATATCCAGCCCTACTGGAGCATCTATGAATACTCCGCCCACAGCATCCGGGGCGGTTCGGAGCTGCAGCAGGAAGCCGGGGCAGGCTACGGGCTGGCTGTGGACTACGCCTTTGCCTGGTCGCAGGGACGGGGCGAACTGCTCACGCTCATCATTCCGGGCAGCTACGGCGGCTCCTCGGCCGAAGGCACCTACTGGGGACCAAAATCATTCACCAGCGGTCCGCACTATTTCGGCGCCATCCTCTTCCTGATGTTCGTCATCGGCCTGATCCGGGCCCCCGGCAATCTCAAGTATGTCTTTCTCGGTGCCGGATCGCTCACACTGCTTTTTTCGCTCGGCGAAAACCTGTTCCGCTTCAATCACCTGTTTTTCCAGTACATGCCCCTGTTCAACAAGTTCCGCACGCCCGAGATGTGGCTGATCGTCACGGTGTTTTCCTTTTCGATTATAGCGGCGATGGGCATGAAATGGGTGTATGACAGCTGGAAGGACGGGTCCCTCACCCTTCCGAAACTATACCTTCCCGGTGGTATCGTCCTTGCGGTTGCACTGTTTTTTACCCTCTTTTCCGGACACGTGCTCAGTTTTGAGAAGGAAGGCGAACACCAGCAGCTTGCCCGGCAGGTGGCCAGCCAGCAGAACATGCGCGCGGAAGATCCCCAGGTGCGACAGTTCGTCAATCGCTACATCGAGACGGAACTCAAGCCGCAGCGGGAAGAAAAGGCGGCCTCCGACAGCCGGCGGATGCTTGTGTTCGTACTGCTTGGAGGCGGGCTCCTGGTCGCCACGGCACTGCGCTATGTACCGGCCTCCTATTCGCTGGCCGGACTCGTTCTCCTGGCTGCGGTCGACCTGGCACAGGTTGGCGGACGGTATACCGATAAAAGCGGCCTTGTTGCGGCTGACGTATCCAGCTACGACGCCCTTGCGCGCCAGGTGCGCGCCATCGACCGCTATGTCGAGGAGCACAAGCGGGATGGCCAGGTCTGGCCCTGGCGCACCTTCCCGCTGGGTGACAGCCCGTTCAACAATGCCGTACCCGCCGCATTCGTATACCCCTCAATAGGCGGCTACTCCGGTGCCAAGCTCGGTCACTACCAGGATGTTATCGAGGAAGCGATTTTCGGTGAACAGACACTGCTGAACATGCCGGTGCTCAACATGCTCAACACCCGCTTCCTGACCTACCCGATTCCGATAGACCTGCCCGGATGGGAGATCGTCTACCGCGGCGACGTGGGCGTGGTCATGGAAAACCCTGAAGCGCTCCCGAAAGCGTGGTTCGCCGACAGCCTGGCCATCGCGCCGCTGCCCAGCGACGCCATAGCCGAGCTGAACCGGTTCGATCCGTCCCATACCGCAATTCTGATGGATGAGCACCGTATCCCGCAGGTCATTCCCACTGAAAACAGGTCGGCCGAAGTCACAACATACGGCCCGCGTGAAATCGGGTTGAACCTGTCCACCGACGCTCCCTCCTTCCTGGTACTCAGCGAGATATGGTATCCGGAGGGATGGCATGCCGAGCTGAACGGGGAGCCGGTACCCATCCACCGGACCAACTACATACTGCGCGGTTTCGAGATCCCTGCCGGAGAGCACCAGTTGACACTTCGCTTTGACCCCCGCTCGCATATCCTCGGAAGCCGGCTTTCCTGGATTTTCAACATCATCATCCTGCTGATCGGGGTGGCGGCACTGGCGGTGCATTACAGAAAATGGTAAGCCGCGGCGACATATCCCACGGTCCAGGTGAAACGGCCGGCCGAACCCGTGTGCTCATCATCACTTACTATTGGCCGCCAAGTGGCGGAGCCGGTGTCCAGCGATTTCTGAAATTCGTCAAATACCTGCCGCAGTACGGTGTCGATCCGGTGGTGCTTACATGCGCCAATCCTACCTATCCCATACAGGATGCCACATTGGTCAGCGATATTCCTGACGGGGTTCCTGTCCACCATGCGCGTACCATTGAGCCATTCCGCATATACGGCAGGGTGAGCGGCACCACCCCGGAGGAGGCCGCCAGTCCGGCAACCGTTCTCGGCTCCTGGGACAACAGCCTGCAGCGTGCCGCACGCTGGCTCAGGGCGAACCTTTTTGTGCCGGATGCCCGTGTTGGCTGGGTCCCGTTTGTACGCCTGAAAGCGCGCGACCTGATTGCCAGGTACCATATAGAAACCGTTGTGACCACCGGTCCGCCCCACTCCACGCACTTTGCCGGCCGCTGGCTGAAGAAAAAGACCGGGATACGCTGGGTAGCCGATTTCCGCGACCCCTGGACCGACATTCACTACAACCGGGTGCTCCCGCGCACAGGCTTCACCCGAAGACGCGACCTGCGCATGGAAATGTCCATACTCCAACAGGCCGATGAAGTGACGGTTACGGCACCCGGAACCGCCCGTTATTTTGCCGAAAAGGTGGAGCGGA
>RECX01000245.1 GCA_007693825.1 Balneolaceae bacterium | reverse complement strand
GTCCGGCCATGGCATCCGGCAGCCAGACGAAGAGCGGGATCTGCGCGCTTTTTCCCGTGGCGCCGATCAGGATCAGTGCGCCGATCAGGAAGACCTGGTCGGTCGTGAACAGTGTGGTTCCGGCCAGAATATCCTCAAAACGCAGGGATCCGACAATCTGGAAGATCATGAACATGGCAATGAGGAAAGCGAAATCACCCACCCGGTTGTACAGGAATGCCTTTTTAGCTGCGTCGGACTTGGCCATGTCGGAATACCAGAACCCGATGAGAAGGTAGGAGCAGAGCCCCACCCCTTCCCAGCCGAGGAAGAGCAGGAGCATGTTATCGGCCAGCACCAGATTGAGCATGGCAAAGATGAACAGGTTCATGAAGGCAAAGAACTTCCAGAAGCCCTCATCACCGGACATGTAGCCAATGGCGTAAAAATGGATAAGTGCGCCCACGCCGGTGACCACAAGGGTCATGAGCAGTGAGAGCTGGTCGAGACGGTATCCGATATCGGTGGTAAAACTGCCCGCTTCGATCCAGGTGAACAGACTGACGGTAGCGGCTTCACTGTCACCGGACATCATGAAGAAGAGCCAGAGTGCCAGGAGGAACGGGATGAAGACGGCCAGGGTTGCCACACCGCCAATCAGGTTCTTCTGCTCCCGGAAAGCCCCGGATGAAAGTCCGAGCAACCCGTTGAACAGGAAGCCGGCCAGAGGTATCAGAACGATCCAGGGTACGAAATGAACGTATGCGTCCATGAAGGTAAACTATTTCCGGTTTTGGTTGTTTGGGACCGTATGTTGCTCCTGCGCTACCATCGAAGCAGGTTTATTTTGGTCACATCTACCGTCAGGTTGTTTCTGTAAATGGCAATGATGATGGCCAGTCCCACGGCTGCTTCCGCGGCGGCCACGCAGAGTGCAAAAAAGACCAGGATCTGTCCGTGCACATCACCAAGCTGGGCGCTGAACGAGACCAGGGTCAGGTTCACGGAATTGAGCATAAGTTCGGCGCACATGAAGATCACGATGGCGTTTTTCCTCGTCAGCACACCGATGACCCCTATGGTGAACAGGACTGCCGACAATCCGAGATACCAATCCATTTCCATTATTTATCTACCTTACCGCTGATGTTACGTTGCGCGAGCAACAGGGCGCCTACCACAGCGGCGGTCAGCAGTATGGCTGTGACCAGGACCGGCAGCATGTAGACGGTGAAGAGTGCATCCCCAATGGATTCGACGGTGCCGACGCGTTCCATTTCCGGGTGGATTTGCGGAAGGGTGCCGGTAACACTGGCTATGGCATAAAGCAGCTGGGAAAGCACGATGACACCCAGGAAAAAGCCAACCGCATACCGGACGCTGAACTTGCTGAGCATCTGCTCCTCATCGGAAAGGTTCAGGAGCATGATCACAAACAGGAATAGCACCATGATGGCACCTCCGTATACCAGGACCTGTACGACAGCAAGGAACTGGGCCTTGAGAAGCAGAAAGATACCGGCAACCGATATCAGGTTAAGGACCAGGAACAGTGCGCTGTTGACCGTATCCCGACTGGTGATCATCCCAACGGCGGCAGCTACGGCCAGTGTTGCGAAGAGGATAAAGATGTAAGTCTCCATGAAGTTGGCACAGTGTGAAAAATGAGCATCAAGGTACCTAAAAAACTTTGTCTCTTCAACTATATCTGCTATGTTTGCAGAAAATCGGAATCACGAAAAATTGAAACGGCACACTTGCCCGGGGTTTGGAAAACCATGGTGAAATTGTGACTGTTTTTTTTATTAAATTCGTGCGGGAATTTAAGAAAAGTTTGTTTTTACTTCAGGCTTTTTTACCAATAATCAAAAAATCTTTTCACTCTATACTACCCAGCCCATGATTCAAAGAAGTCCGGATATGCGAGCCCTGACCGAGCGGATACAGGAGAACAGCCATTTTATTAAGGATATTTACACGGAACTGGACAAGGTGATCATAGGTCAGCGGGTCATGATCGATCGTTTGCTGATCGGACTGTTGTCGGACGGCCACGTGCTGCTTGAGGGGGTGCCCGGCCTGGCGAAGACACTGACCATTTCCAGTCTGGCCAGGGCGATCGATACTGGATTTCAGCGGATTCAGTTCACCCCGGACCTGCTGCCTGCCGATCTTGTGGGCACGCTTATTTTCAATCAGAAGACCGGGGATTTCACGGTTAAAAAGGGACCGGTTTTTTCCAACATCATTTTGGCGGATGAGATCAACCGCTCGCCAGCCAAGGTGCAAAGCGCACTGCTTGAGGCCATGCAGGAGCGTCAGGTCACCATTGGCGAGGAAACGTTTCCGCTGGATAACCCCTTTCTTGTGCTTGCCACCCAGAACCCGGTGGAACAGGAAGGAACGTACCCCCTGCCTGAAGCGCAGGTGGATCGTTTTATGATGAAAATCCACATTGACTATCCCACCGAAGAGGAGGAGATGGCGATCATGCGCAGAATGGCCAGGACCGTCAGGCCCCAAACGCTCAAGCCGGTGGTCAGTCCTTACACCATTCTCGAGGCCAGAAAGGTTTTGAATGAAATTTACATGGATGAAAAAGTTGAACAATACATAGTAAATATCATCATGGCCACCAGATATCCCGAAAGATTCAACATCAATAAAATTGTGGGTCTTATAGACTATGGGGCATCACCAAGAGGTACAATTTATCTGAACCTTGCGTCACGTGCACATGCGTTTACCCAACATCGTGCCTATGTTACGCCTGAAGATATCCGTGCTGTTGCATACGACATTCTGCGTCACAGAATAGTACTCACATACGAAGCGGAAGCGGAAGAAATAAAAACAGTGGATATCATAGATTCCATATTAAGAAACATTCAGGTTCCATAATATTGCTTTTGCAACATCGTTGACATTTATACAGATTTGTAACTACATTTAGTTAAACTGTTTTATTAACATAAAAAATAAATGGCAATGAAATTAAAATTTGTCCCTCGCACAGATGTTCGTATTACCAAAAAAAGTTCTTCCAAATTCAGACCTTTGATTGAGTCATTGAACAAACTAGAGCCCGGTGGAGACGCATTGGAAGTTACTTTTACCAATGATAAAGAGTTAAACTCCATGAGAAATGTTGTATATACCTACAACAGGGAAACCGGTGCAAAAATAAAAAGCGGCAAAGATACCGTTAATGGTAAAGTATTTTTCTACAAAGAGAAATAATCCGGCAATCATACGCATTCTTGTGCCGGTTTGCGGCACACAAGAACAAAAAAGCCTTCCATCAGTAAATGGAAGGCTTTTTTTTATTTTGGGAAAACTTCAAACGCTATCAGCTCAATTCCAGCATCCTGTCCAGTGAACGCTTTGCTCTTACCCGGATATCTTCCGGTACTTCAATCTGGTAAATATCCTCCCGAAGGCAGGTCAGGGTATCTTCCAGGGTGATTTCATTCATATGGGGACAGCGGATGCTGCACATCCTGAGCATCTCCTTGTCCGGGTTTTCGGCCGCGATATTGTCCCCCATGGCACATTCGGTCAATATCAGGAAACGCCTGGCATCGGATTCCCTCACAAATCGTGTCATTGCCGTAGTGGATCCGCTGTAATCGGCTGCTTCCACGACTTCAGGCGGACATTCCGGGTGGGCGACCACCACGGTATCGGGAAACTGGCTGCGCGCATTGCGGATATCCTCCACGGTAAATTTGTCGTGTACTTCACACCGGCCGTCCCAGATAACCATGTCATCCTTCCCAGTGCGGTCACTGCCGGGATAGATTACGTTTTTCCCTGTCTCCCGGGCAATGTTCCTGGCCAGGAATTCATCAGGAAGGCAGATTACCGAATCAGAGTCCAGCTTGCGAACGATATCAGCGGCATTGCTCGATGTGCAGCAGACATCGGTCTCTGCCTTCACATCAGCGTAGGTATTGATATAGGTTACCACCGGAACACCGGGGTAGCGCGCTTTCAGGTCACGGACATCCTGCGCTGTGATACTTGCGGCCAGCGAGCAGCCGGCCACTTTGGCGGGCAGCAGCACCATGCGGTCCGGATTCAGGATCTTGGCGGTCTCTGCCATGAAACGGACACCGCAAAACACGATGCGATCGGCATCGGTTTCGGCAGCGATCCGTGCAAGTCCAAGAGAGTCTCCCACATGATCCGGGATGCTGTAAAACAGGGCGGGCTCCATGTAGTTATGTCCGAGAATGACGGCGTTTTTCTCTTTCTTGAGCCGGTTGATCTCGTATGCGATTTCTGCTTTGCAGACCAGTTCACTTTCCGGCACGATATCCTGCAATATTTTCTTCAGAAACTCCAGGGTCTCGGATGCCGATGCGGTTTCCGGCATTTTTAGATTCATGTGTATCTGTGTTAATTATCCAAAAAAAATCTGGTGATATTATAGAAAAAGGAGGCATGATGGATATCATACCTCCTTTTGTAGAAACCATCAACAATAAGGGTAACGCTGAATATCAGCTTTCCTTGTTATCGTCGCTTTCTTTCTTATCATCTTCCTTTTGATCTTCCTCTTTCGCCTGATTCTGATCACTTTCCTTTTTCTGAAGTTTTTCCTTCAGATCCTGCAAACCGGACATCTCACCGAGGGTCAAGGCACCCGAGGTGGTTGAGGCAGCCTTCTGCTCTTTCTTTTTGGCAGCTGCTTCTTTCTTTTTGTCCATTTTGCCGATTTTATTCTGGCTGACGATAATGCTCTTGCTGTTTTCATCAAATTCAGCGACAACCACTTTCAGTTCGTCACCTTCCTTGTACGATTCAGCGAGGTTGTCTCCGTGCTCGGCTTCACGTGCAGGCATGAACGCTTCAACGCCCAGCGAGAGTTTGGCAAATACACCTCTGTCCGTTACACGGCTTACGACGGCATCCGTCTCATTGCCCACGGAGTATTCCAAAGCGTATTTTTCCCATGGATTATCCTCGACCTGCTTGTGACCCAGAGAGATCCGGCGGTTGTCAAAATCAACCGAGAGGATAATGACCTCCAGTTCGTCGCCCTTGTTCACCACCTCACTGGGATGGTTCACCTTGTCGGTCCAGCTCATGTCGGAGATGTGGACGAGACCGTCGATTCCGGGCTCAAGCTCCACAAACACTCCAAAGTTGGTGAGGTTGCGGACCACGCCCTTGTGCTTCGATCCGACCGGGTAACGTTCCAGGAGATCTTCCCACGGATCCGATTGAAGCTGCTTGACACCAAGAGAGACCTTGCGTTCGTCCTTGTTGATGTTCAGCACCACGCATTCGATCACCTGGTTTTTTTCTACCAGCTGGGAAGGATGCTTGATATGCTGCGTCCATGACATCTCGCTGATGTGGACCAGTCCTTCCACCCCTTTCTCCAGTTCAATAAAGGCGCCGTAATCGGCGATGGATACCACCTTGCCCTGAACCTGGATTTTTTCGGGATACTTCAGGCCGATCTCATCCCACGGATGCGGCTGGAGCTGCTTGAGGCCAAGCGATATACGCTTGCGCTCCTCGTCGAACTCCAGGACGACCACGTTCAGACGCTGATCCAGCCGGACGATCTCGGAGGGATGCTCCACACGGCCCCATGAAAGGTCGGTGATGTGCAGGAGTCCGTCCACACCGCCAAGGTCGATAAACACGCCAAAGTCGGTGATGTTCTTGACTACGCCTTCGAGAATCTGTCCGGGCTCCATGCTTGCCAGAATCTCCTCACGCTGCTCTTCCAGATCGGATTCAACGAGCGCACGGTGTGATACGACCACGTTTTCGCTGGACATGTTGAGTTTGACCACCATGAATTCCATGGTCTTGCCGACATAGGCATCGAAGTCGCGAACCGGTCGCACATCGATCTGCGAACCGGGAAGGAACGCGTCGATACCATTGATATCCACAACCATTCCGCCCTTGATCCGGCGTTTGATGTAACCTTCAATGATTTTTTCTGAGGTGTGCGCATCTTCAATATCCTGCCATACGCGCAGCGAGTCGGCTTTGCGGCGGGAAAGGACAAGCTGTCCGTCGCGGTCTTCCACCTTGTCGAGAAACACTTCGACTTCGTCGCCGATGTTAAGCTGATCCGGATTCTTGAATTCGTTCAGCGGGACGATCCCCTCGGACTTGAATCCGATATCCACGATGACGTATTTCTCATCCATGGAGAGCACGCGGCCGGTGACAATCTCTTTTTCGGAAAACGCGGTGAGGGTGCCCTCATACATTTGGACCATTTGATTGAAATGGTCATCGTCATACTCTTCGGAAGCCTCTTCGAGTTCTTCCATCTTATACACTCTTTCCCCTACTTCGCCGGAAAACGAAGGGAGTTTGTATTCTTCCTCTTTCTGTTCTTCGGCGGGCTGAGCTTCCACGGATGCTTCTTCCTGAGCGGGTTGTTCTGCGTGGGTTTCCTCTTTTGGGGCTTCCGCTGCTGCCGCTTCTTCCTGAGCGGCTTCTTCAGTAAATTTTTCTTTGGCAGGATCGGCCTGACTGGTTTTCTCCGCGTCTTCGGAAGGCTGATCCTCTTTTACTTCGTCTTCTTTTTTAGCGGCGGGTTCCGGCTTCTCTTCTTCCGCTATTTCCTCGGCGGGCTCTTCCGGCTTCTCTTCTTCCGCTATTTCCTCGGCGGGCTCTTCCGGCGTCTCTTCTTCCGTGACGGCGGATTCCTTTTTCTTCTCCTCAGCGGCGGTTTCGTTTTCAGCGGCTTGCTCTTTTACCTCTTCGCTTGCTGCCGCTTGCTCTGTCTGTTCTTCTTTTTCGAGGTCTTTTTTTACTTCATCGGTCATTTAGATATCCTTTGTTTCTGTTTGCCACCCGACCGGTAGTCTGTGTCAGGGGATTATGGTTATGGTTTACGTTAACTTATGCTGCCTTGTGCTGCTGTAGATCTATTACGGATGTACTTCAAAATTCTTGTTACCTGCTCCTCAAAAGAGAGAAACGTGGAATCGATTTCCACGGCATCGTCCGCCTTTTTCAGGGGGGCGATATCTCGTGTTGAGTCGATGCGATCCCTTGTTTCCACATTTTCCCGCACCTGTTCCAGGGAAACCTGTTCCCCCTTGAGGATGCGTTCATCGTATCTGCGCCGGGCACGTGCCCCGGGATCTGCTGTGAGAAAGAACTTGAGATCAGCGTCCGGAAAAACGACGGTTCCAAGATCCCTTCCTTCCAGGACAACATCCCTGTCCTTCGAAACGTCGCGAAGGAGCTGACGGACCGTGTTTCTTACTTCTTCCATGGCAGCTACTTCACTGACCCGGCTGTTCACACTGTCAGACCGGATATCACTGGTGATATCTTTCTTGCCGTGAAAGACGCGGGCCTCCGTTATATGAAACTCAAAACGAAGGCCGTGATTGTCCAGTATTTCAATGAGCCGGGTGCGATCCTGATCATATTCAAGATAGAGGTACGTAAAGCCCCGGTACATGGCACCGCTGTCGACATAATCAAAGCCGGTGCGACGGGCAACTTCCTTGGCTGTGGTACTTTTTCCGGCACCTGCCGGACCATCTATTACTATGATCAATGATCTTTTCCGTTATACCTGACGCTGGTTTAATGCAATTTCAAAATGTTGGGTAATTTATGCCTTCTATCATTTTTTTGCAAAATATTCTTGTAAAAAGTCTGATTAAATCATAAATTTGGTTTCTCTGCAAAATTTATAATTCGAAACTCAGAATGTTTTTCTTGTAATTCACCATGCCTCAACATAAATCAGCTGAAAAACGAGCACGTCAATCTGCCAAGCGACGCTTGGCAAATCGTGAAAAACGATCCCGGATGCGAAGCCTGACCCGTAATGTCATGGAGGCGCAGGATAAAGAGCAAGCCGAAACCCTGCTCAAGGACGCGGTCTCCTACATTGACAGAATGACTACCAAGGGACTTGTCCACAAGAATACGGCTGCCAACCGTAAATCCAGCCTTGTGAAGCACGTCAACAATCTCGGATAACACCGGAACCATGGCCGCCGCACGCTTTATTTACGGGGCTGCCGGAAGTTTCAACTGCCAACACTGCCAGACAGATATTTTCACTTACCGCGGCTGGTGTTGCATTGATTCAGATTCCTGATTTATATCCCGTGCCGGTCCCACCGGCACACTTCTCATTTTTGGTTATACATATTCATGACGTCACCCGGGTGTGACTGTCCCGGCCCTGACGCACAAACACGCACACCCATGGCAAAAGCCCTTCTTGCAATTCTTGACGGTTACGGCATCTCCGATGACGACACGGTAAGTGCCATCAAAGCAGCCAAAACCCCGTTCATCGACTCCCTGCTGGAAAAATACCCTAACTCCACCCTCAGTGCCTCCGGTCTTGATGTCGGCCTGCCGGAAGGACAGTTCGGCAACTCGGAGGTCGGTCATCTCAACATCGGCGCCGGGCGCATTGTCTGGCAGGAGCTCACGCGGGTGAACAAGGATATAAAGGAAGGCGGTTTTTTCAAGAACGAAGCGCTCCTGGCTGCTGCCGAACAGGCGCGCAAGGCCGGCAAGGTCCACATCATGGGTCTTTTTTCGGATGGAGGCGTGCACAGCCACAACGAGCATGTATTTGCCCTGCTGCGTTTTTTCAAGGATCAGGGAATCGACAACATCTACGTTCATGCGTTCACGGATGGACGTGATACCTCTCCTCACGGCGGAGCGCGCTATATCACCGAGTTCCGCGAGCGTGCCGAAGAGATCGGTGCGGGCAAGCTGGCTTCGGTTGTCGGACGTTATTACGCCATGGACCGCGACCGGCGCTGGGAGCGCACGCAACTGGCCTACGACCTGCTGGTGCGCGGCAAAGGCCGAAAGGCCGCGGATCCGCTCGATGCGGCCAAGGCATCCTATGAAGAAGGCGTTACCGACGAGTTCATCAAACCCGTACTGCTGGATGAGAGTCCATCCTCCCGCTTGCAGAAGGGAGACCCGGTCATTTTCTACAACATCCGCGGCGACAGGGCCCGGCAGATCACATCTGCCCTTACGGACCAGGAGTTCGACGGGTTTGAAGTGGAAAAAGACCTGGACCTTCACTATGTCTGCTTTACGCAGTACGACAAGCGCTACACCAACGTACAGGTAGCCTATCCTCCCCTGTCGCTGGTCAATACGCTCGGTGAAGTGGTCGCTGAACGCGGACTCAGGCAGCTTCGCATCGCCGAGACGGAAAAATATCCACACGTGACCTATTTCTTCAACGGCGGCGTGGAGGAACCCAACGAGGGAGAGGACCGCAAGATGATACCCAGCCCCAAGGTGCCGACCTATGATCATCAGCCGGAGATGAGTGCTCCGGAGCTTACAGAGGAGCTGGTCAAGTTTCTTGAGAGTGGCAGCTACGACATGATCATCCTTAATTATGCCAACCCGGACATGGTCGGACACACCGGTGATTTCGATGCCACGGTCACGGCTGTTGAGACGGTGGACCAGTGCCTGAAGCGGGTTATCGAAGCGGCCAACAGCAACGGGTACAAGACCATCGTAATCGCCGATCACGGTAATGCCGACCGTATGAAAGAAGCCGACGGGAGTGCGCATACGGCGCACACCACGGCGCGGGTGCCTTTCATCGTGATCAACGAACCGGATGCAACATCCACACAGGACGGGATCCTGGCCGATGTCGCCCCCTCGCTGCTCAAGCTTATGGACCTTCCGCAGCCCGAGGAGATGACAGGCAAGGCCCTTTTCTGAGGGTGCCGGTCACCGTCCCTGGCACGGGGTGATCTGATTCGGTTGTCAAAGTTCAAAGGGTACTTGCATTTACACTAAGCCCGGCCTACATTCGTTACTGTTTTCGAACGTTGACGAGGCCGTTACGGTTATAGTGTCCGTCGGTGAAATCACAATCCGAATTTGGATTCCCCACAATTGTTATATGGAAGGTAATTTTTCTAACAGAGTACGTGATGTCATACAATTCAGCCGCGAAGAAGCGTTGCGGCTGGGCCATGATTACATCGGAACAGAGCATCTGATCCTTGGCCTGCTGCGCCTTGGCGACGGCGTGGCCATCAAGATATTGAAGAACCTGCGCTGCGACCTGTACAAACTGAAAAAAACGATCGAGGAGACTGTACGCGGGACCGGTTCGGCGGTCACGGTGGGCAACATCCCGCTGACCAAACAGGCCGAAAAGGTGCTTCGCATCACGTATCTGGAAGCGAAATTGTATAAAAGCGACACTATTGGAACCGAGCATTTGCTGCTGTCGCTGCTTCGCGATGACGAAAATATCGCAGCACAGATACTGCATCAGTTCAATATCACTTACGATGCCGTCCGAGAGGATCTGGATCTGATCGTCTCCGGACAGGCCCCGAAGTCGGACGTTTCGCAGACCCGTGCCAGCGATGCACCCCCATCACGAAATCCCAAATCATCCGGTAGCGCAAGAGAACGAAAAATGGAAAAGACCAAAACCCCTGTACTTGACAATTTCGGCCGGGATCTTACCAAGCTGGCTGAAGAAGACAAGCT
>RECX01000101.1 GCA_007693825.1 Balneolaceae bacterium | reverse complement strand
CAATTACGCTGTCATCAATAGGGGAGACGCTCTTGATACGCTCCCGGTGTTCCCATCCGTAGCTTTTTGTTCCAATCCAGGTGCCATCGTTTACGGCATTAATGCCAAGTCGCTCTAATAAGCTCATAATTGTTCCTGTAATTTTTAGTTAATACGGCTAATAATATCCCATGTCTACCGCATGGCGGTTTCTGGGGATAACCTACTTCAAAAATTTGGAAACAGCAATATTCAGAAGGGCAAACAGTGTATCATTCAACATTTGTATCCCACTTTGGAGTAAGTATAAAAAAAGGATATTTCAGAAGCTGAACACAGCCCTGACTTCCAGGTTGGGATAAATGCGGGTGCTGCTGCGCCGCTCCTCCCTTCGGAATGCGGATGCGATGTCTTCGGGATAGGTCAGGTACAGACGGCGGCGGATTTCCTGACGTTGCATCCATCCGCTGATGATAAGCCGGTTGCCGGAATAAAACCGCAGGTTGATGTCCACGCTGGGACCGAATTGCCTGGTCAGCTGCAGACCGGGAGCCGTCCGCGTCACCTGCCGCGTTCCGTTCTCATCGGCCACTTCAGCCGTGATGCTGGCCAGTGGAAGAAAGTCGCGGCGAAGAAACAAGCGTGCGCCCAGCCCGATCCGGTGCGGACCGGACTCGCGATAGACCATTGCTTCCATGTCATAGGTGATCAGGGTGTCGGTCGGAGTCTCCTGGAACGTATCCCAAAACAGCCGGCCGATACGCAGTTCGCTGCGGGAACCATTCACGGCAAGCTGCCAGCCGTCCGCGATGGCGTAGGCCCCATCCACCCGAATAGCGTATTCCCTGGATGACTGGTCATTTTTTGGCCGACCCTCCAGCTGAAAATCCTCGACGGTATAGTTGGCCCTGACCAGGAATGTGCTGCGGAGCTCCAGGCGGTCGTGTGGCAGCCACCGGACGGCAGGTGCCAGCCGGATGGTCCGGCGCCAGTTGTTTTCTATGCTGCGTGCCCCGGACAGATAGACATAGTGGGTAGCGTCGCCGCCGGCCCGCAGACTTACATCAAAATAGGGGGAGAAAACGTGCCGGTTTGTGATCAGCACCTGGTAGCTGAATTCGTCGCGGTCATCCGGGTTGATTTCCGGGGTGTCATAGCGCAGAATGCCGGTCTGCGCTTGCACCAGCAGCTCGTTCCGGTCCGACAGCCGGAGCCGGTTCTGCGTGAAAAACTCAAGCCTGCTCTGGTCGAAGTTGGAGTTCCTGAGTATTTCGTTCCGACGGATAACCTGCTCTTCCGGTAAATTGGCGGTATTTATGAGCCGGGAGCCACGGTTGATATAGGCGAGGTTCATCCCGATGGCCACGCGGCTGCGGCGAAAGGTGTAATCGGCGAGTGTGCGCAGCATCAGCTCACGCCTCTGGGTCCGGGAGTCAAAGATGGTCTCCTGGATCTCCTGATCTATAGGGCGGCTTTCCACCAGCCGCGTGTTGCTGAGTGTGAAGAGATCGATTTGCAGCCCGATGTCCTCTGAAACCGGCACCCGGATTATCAGATCCAGCGCCGTAGTATCGTTACGAATGGATTCGATGATGTTCGTAAGCCCCCTGTTGAAAAAACTGCTGGGCTGGTAACTTTCCCGTTTGCCGCCGGACAGTGAGAATGCACCGCGCATCAGGAAGTCCTCATAACGGTACTCACCGTCGGTATGTAACCGGAGTGTGGCATACTGGCGCGGACTGATGTCGGCATACTGTGCTTCCGCTGTTGGATGGATGATGAAATCGCCGGCGCGAATGGGCCTGCTCCGCGCACGTAATACTCCGGACCATCCCTGGTCCAGCCTGTCGCTGCGCCGGTCGCTCATGAATCCGCCCATCAGTGACAGTTCAATCTCACTATGCGGATGATACATGATGCCGGCATGGGCTGTCTCCTGGCGCAGGTTGGTGGTCGTGAAGCTGTACGAGTGTACTTCACCGGTGAGTGCCCAGTTTTCGCGAAGCGACTGGCGGAGTTCCATGCGCAACTGGTTCTCATCCTGGATATTCTGGGCAGAGCCGTCAGAGAGATAGAGACGGGACCGGAACTCATTTACAAGATAGAGTCGGAACCGGTGGTGCTCGAAATCAAGGTCACCGTGATATTGCCAGCGCATGGCGTCCAGCTGGCGGTTGAAATAGGTTTCCCCGCCGAGGTGCAACGGCATTAGCTGTCCATATGCTGTTGAAGGGCCGGACGCAGCAATCAGGATAGATGTTATGACCAGGATAACGGGTAATCTGGCCATGGTAGCGGTGAAAGGGACCTGGCCCCGCTTGTCTTGCATGTGATGACAACCAGTGTGCATCCGTGGCGTTTTCTGAGATTAAATGGGTTTCCTCCCTGCAAATATGGCCTTTTTTCCGGAAATTTCTGATGTTTTTTTGTCATGATTCCGTTTCAGATAGACATTTTTATTATACTTCCGGCATGAGTGACCCCGGACAGCTATCGAAAAAGCAGATTCAATCCTTGCGTTTGCTGCGCAAGAGGTCCGAAAGGTATGCGCAGAAGAGGTTTATTGTTGAGGGGCGCCGTGCGGTGGCACAGGTGCTTGAGAACCGGGTCCTCGACGTGCTGTCTCTTATTGTGTCCGCAGATTACCGGGACCCGTCCGGGATGCCGGATGAACATGCATGGTCAGGGGAATCTTTACCCGGAAACATTCCGGTATTCCAGGTCAGTTCACATGCGTTCCGGCAACTGGCCGATACGGATACCGCACAGGGTATCCTGGCCGTATGCCGTATGCCTGATGCTTCCGATTTCGATGCGATGTCCTGTCAGAAAGGCGTGATTCTGGCTGCGGACCGGATCCAGGATCCCGGCAATCTGGGTACCATGGTCAGGACGGCCGTCTGGTTTGGGTTAAAGGGATTGGTGCTATCGGAAGGGACCGTCGATCTGTTTCATCCCAAAGTGGTCAGGAGCACTGCCGGAGCAACGGGTGTGTTGCCCTTCCTGACCACAAACCTGCCGATTTATCTGAAAGAGGCATCCGACAGGGGATGGAAAATCCACTTGCTCGACAGTGGAGCCGGATCCAGGTCCTACCTTGCAGTGAAGCCAACAGGTCGTGACCTGCTGGTTGTCGGAAGTGAAGCCACGGGAATATCAGGAGATATCATCGATATGGACTTCCAAAGGGTTCGTGTTGATCCTGCCGGGAATGATGGCATTACTGCGCATGGCAGGGAGTCCGGAGCCGTTGAAAGCCTGAACGCCTCAGTGGCCTCCGCGATCGTAATGGCTCATTTTTGCGCCGGAAAGAAATAGTGGCGTTCTTGAGCACCTGACAAATCATCTCGTTGAGAAAGAACGTGAAAGCGCCATGCAGCCTGCACGGGAAAGCAACGCTATCTACAGGTGTACGGCGAGAACGGCAACGGCCCGATATGTTTTTCGCCGGCCCTCAGAACGGTTGTAAGCCTCAAGATGGATAATGTATATGCCGGCTCTGTTCATGATTCCGCGATCTGTTCGGCCGTCCCAGATCAGCTTGCCCGTTCTTCCGGACAGCATGCCGTCTGCAAGCGTTCGCACGTGCCTTCCCTGACGATCAAAAACCCTGGCATGAATCAGGTAGTCTGGACCATCAAGACGGTAATGAATGACCAGGTGATCATCTGTTCCGTCCCTGTTTGGTGAAAACGGGTTGGGTGCGAGTACCAGTCCGGTATCCCGGTTGCCCTCGATGCCACTGCCGGGCGGTGCCACGACAGAGTTCGGGGATGCGGGTGTGCCTCCGTCAGGTGACGTGCTGGAGGTCCAGTTGGTCCGGTCTCCGGTTGGCAGATCGAAGTCGATACGCTCCAGGCTGATTCCACGGACATCAAGCAGGTTCGGGTTATGCCATGAAGGCAGGTACCAAAGCGAGTCGAGTATGACCCGTCCGCCATGGGACACGTAGACCTGGTCTCCCTGTGTTGAAAGACCGAGCGTCTGGCGGTCGACCCTGAGAAAGAGTGCCTGACCGGTATCTGATAACGGGAACGCCCGCGACAGTCTCGTTTCACGGAATAAGTGACTGGTATCTGCAAAGATGACAGCATACTGCTCAGGCATAAGCGTGACCAGGTCGTTGCCGGCCGGCAGCAGCTTGCGCACCAATCCCTCTTTATCAGGCCTGTCATGCAGATACACGTTGTCCATCTGCAATGGCAGCCCGGACCGGTTGTAGACTTCCACATATTCACTCTGATCGGGTCGGGTGCTGTACCGTGCAGCTATGGGTTGATACATGACCTCATTGATGACCATGTCGCCCGGCTCGGGCAGAAACGTCAGGGGAGAGGTAAGCCCCACGGCCGGACGGCCTGCATAGTCCGTAACTGAAGCGATACGAACCATTTGAAACTGGCGTTTTATCGGCTCCGATGAGCGGAACAGGAAAACCGATCCGTAGTTGTTTGCGGGCCCGGATTTGTCTTTGATGTATGAAATGGCCGGTTGCAGCGGAGTCCCGCCAAGAGTGACCTCATCCAGGCTGCTGAGGGATACGAACCGGCTGAAGCTGAGTTCCACGTGAATTTCGTCGATCTGTGCAGCCCGGAGGAGTATTACCGGTTCCGGCCGGCTCTCAAAGTGATGATTCCACATGCCGGCAGTATGTCCGTCCGGGTGCTCACGCCAGTTTGAAGGGTCATTGGTTGCGCCATCCGGATCCACGCGTTCCAGTGAGATTCCGTCCCTGTTACCACCCCATGCAGGCAAATATGTGAGACTGTCCGTTGCCGGGTAATTTTCCCGGATCAGATAGATACTGTCACCGAACCGGGACAGTGACGGGAAAGCCGGAATCTCGAAATGAAGGATTTCCTTGTTCTTAACTGTCAATCCCGGCTCTGAAACGACAGCCAGTTCATTTGGAATCAAAAAGACCGGGTCGTCTGATTCCGGATCCGCAATGGAAACCGCACTGCCCAGGCTTCTGCCGATCTTCCAGTTTCTGAGGTCAAAAACCTTCTCGCTGCGGTTCAGGATCTCTATGAACCGCGGGTTATCAGGCCCGGGACGATAAAGAACCTCATTGATGATGATATCCCCGGCTTCCGGCAGACCGGTTTCATAGTAACGGAAGGCTTTTTCCGTTTCCCCGATCGGGTTTCCAAAAAGGTCGCGGATATCCGAGATGATCAGAACATAAAGAACCCCGTGCTGCAACTGTTCTCCGGGTATCACAGACACGCTGTTCCCACCTGTTTTTACAACACTAACAGCAATCTCCCGAAATGTCTCCAGTCCGGTTTTTGCATGCGCGCGGGTGTACGTATCTCCGGTATCCAGCAATCGAATGGCACCCGGATAGGTCAGGGAGGACGGGTCCAGCAACCGTGAAAAAGTGAGCGTGAGAGCGGCGGGTTGCGAATAGTCAACAGACAGCAGCTCCGGCGGGGTGACCGGCGGCCGGACCGAGTTGGCGTGACCGGGTGTGCCGCCATGTTCAGAAAGGGATTCCGCCCAGTTTTCCGGTATCCATCCGGGGACATCAGGTGATTTTCTTTCGAGAGCCACTTCAAAACCACCCCAGTTGAATGGTTGATATTGCAGTGAGTCTATTACTTCATCCGTATTGGAAAACAGCCGTATTTCATCGCTCGACGCGATATTGAACCTGGGAAAGGACTCCATTTCCATGACCTGCTCTGCCCCCGGCACCCTCTGCAAAAGTGATGCATCTGCGGTCAGAACAAGGAAGTCTCCCGGATGGAGAAACAGGTCCTGCGTCGTTATTTTCCGCACCGGTTCCGTTGAAACAGCCCTTCGCTGCAGACGCCAGTTGCGAAGATTCAGCACTTTATCAGACCTGTTGAACAGTTCGACATACGCAGGCATGGAAGCAGGGGGGCGGTACATGAACTCGTTGATGATCACATCGCCGGGACCCGCCGCTGCAGAAACCAGAAAGCTGTGTGCTTCCCGGTGCGAACGCTGTCCGTAAATGGTGGAATACGCATCCGTTACGAGCCGGTGTTCGCCGGATGGCAGAGGTTGGCTGAAACGAATGGAACAGATCTGAGGATGTCCGCAATGTACCTCATCCGGTCGCGTCCCGTCTTCCAGCCGGAACAGCTGGACGCCAATGTCATCCGGATCCGGAGGAACCTCAAATGTTACCGTGATGATCGTACCTGAACCGTCGTATTGCCAGGGATGTCCATACGGATCGGATAGTTCTTCACCGGATGACATCGCAAAATCCGCAATCCGTGGCGGTGGCAGCGCGTCTGCAATCCAGACATCGCTGAAATAGAACTGATCGCTGCGGGTGGCTGTATACCGGGTCAGAAAACCGAAATGCCCCCCGGGATCCATGGATTCTGGCAGCAGAGCGGTTTCGGTCTGAAGCAGCGGGACGCGGTTTCTGCCTTCGGCTATGTAAAGATGCAACTGCCGGTCCGGCGAAAGAAGAACCCGGATGCGGTACCCGGTATCGGCCTGGATTGCGATGTCACTTTGGATCCATTCCGCAATGGAAGCTCCCTTATCATAATGGAGCAGCCGGAAGTGTTTCGGCGTGCCGTTTTCGCCCGTTCTGATCGCAAGGCCCGTCGGTTCATCATCAAGCCTGCCCGACGCCTCATTAAGAAAAACAAATGCCCTGTTGTTATTGGACGGAGCGAAAGACTGGCGCAGATACCATTCCCAGTGAACGGCGCTGTAGGGGTTTCGTGTGGAAAGATACGCCCTTCCCGGGTCAGAAGGTGCATCAAGCCGCAGCATCCCCGGTTCAAAACCCGGCTCTGCACGAAACCAGGTGAGGTCACCCTGCCACAGTTCCGCGTCCGGCGGTTCTGAAAAATGCGTCTGAAGCAGGGGCACCAGTTCATCTGCAGGAGTTGATACCGAAGCTGAAGCCAGCCCTGGCAACCCCAATGTCACGCATACAAGCAGTAAAATCAGCAGGATGCCCTTGGGTTCTTCTGCAAGGCAACTACCGCGTATCCGGATATCGGACCGGCAAGGGCCTGCGTTGCAGTGAATTAATAGGGTTACGAGGTGGTCACCCCGCAACCCCATAGGACTGTAGAAATGCGCCTTCACGACTTCCCAATGAATAGATCGGTTGGTGTTAATCTGTTCGGTTATACAGATAATCTTAAAGTCAATTCCTTACTCAGAAATCACAGAACAACACCTTTTGAAAAAAATTTCGGGTCTGAAGGTCATGAGGAAATTAGTAAGATTTTTACTCCAAGGCAACATTAAAAGCGCTTTTTTAGAAAAATAAGAGAACTTTAATATTCAGAGGTGAGGTCATTCCGACAGACGGTTTCAAAATAACAGTCACATCCTGTGGACGGATTCGCTGTTACCGCTTGAGATATCCCCTGGCGTGCAGAAGTTCGGCATTGAGGATGGAACACCCGGCGGCCCCGCGTATGGTATTGTGTCCCAATGCTGTAAAAGCGACATCCAATACCTTTGACTCCCTCAGCCGGCCCATTCCGACCTGCAGTCCGTTTGCTGCCAGGGCGTGATGACGCGGCTGCGGATACCGTGGATCGTCATAAAGATGAACCGGTTCAGCAGGAGCTGAAGGCAGGTTCAAGTCGGCGATCGGGCTTCTCCAGTTGCGCACGGCCTCTTTCACTTTTTCGATATTGCCCGGATAATTTTTCAGCTTGGCCGTAACCGAAAGCAGGTGCCCGTCCACCACCGGAACCCTGGCAGCAGTCGCCTGAATGGGAAAGTCGGCGAATGTGACCTTTTTGTTTTCGAGCTTGCCGAGCAGCTTCATGGGCTCAAGGGCGATTTTTTCCTCTTCGCCGCCGATGTAGGGCACGATATTGCCCAGGATGTCCAGGGACGGAACACCCGGATATCCGGCGCCCGATACGGCCTGCATGGAGGTCAGGATCACCGATTCCACACCAAATGCATCCCATATCGGTTTGAGTGCCATTGTCAGTGGGATGCAGACGCAATTCGGATTGGTAACGATGAAACCGTGGCCGTTGGGGTCGAACTGCTGTTCGTTGATCAGCTCGATATGGTCCGGGTTTATTTCGGGAACCATCAAGGGTACCGTTTCGTACTGACGGTATACGCGCGCGTTGGTGATCACCGGCTTGCCCGCCTCGGCAAACGCCTTTTCGATGTCACCGGCAATGGCCGCATCCAGCCCGGAAAAGACGAAATCCACGTCCATGCTTTCGGGTTCGCATGTGGTCACCGTCATTTCTGCGATCTGATCGGGCATGGGGGTCGATTCCACCCAATTGGTGGCCTCCAGGTACGATTTGCCGGCGCTGCGTTCCGATGCGCCGAGCGCCGTTACCCTGAACCACGGATGATCGCGAAGCAGATGTATGAATTTTTGTCCAACCGTTCCTGTAGCTCCAAGTACACCAACACGATATTCAGCCATAATAATACAATCCAGTTGTTTGTCCGTTTCTGTAATAGTGGGGAGTGCTCCGCCGGTTGCTGTCCGGTTTTTGTGCCTTTCAGTCCTTAAAGGTTACATCGGTTTATGCAAAGCGGCAAATCAACCTAAAAATAAAAAAAATTGAAGAGGAAAACCTATCATCGTTTTTTGCGTATACTCCGTCGTGGATTTCATATCATATCCACCGAGAATTTCATATCATGGCCGTGGATTTCATATCATATCCACCGAGAATTTCATATCATGGCCGTGAATTCCATGTCATATCCACCGTGAATTCCATATAATTCGGACACGGTCCCATATCTATCTGAATGAACGAATCAATTACCCATATCACCGTATTCGGAGGCACGGGAATGCTCGGCCGGCCCGTGGTCCGCGAACTGGCAGCTGCCGGGTACCAGGTGACCGTCATGGTCCGGAATGCCGGACGTGCAAAGTCCAAACTGCCGGATGAGGTCCGGCTTGTGGAGGGCGACCTGTCACGCAGAAAAGACATTCGTACTGCGCTCGAAAACGCGGAGGCGGTCTACCTGAATCTGTCCACGCGTCCCGATGTCAAAAAATACGATTCTTTCGTCGCCGAGCGTGATGGACTTGAGAACGTGCTGGCTGTCGTAGATGAGCTCAACCAAACCGGCGAGAATGCGGAGCACGGTAAAAAAGAGGAACGCAGAATAAAACGCGTGGCGGCCATCTCCTCACTGGTGCACCGCTATCAGGGCACGGCCGGGTTCCGCTGGTGGGTCTTCGAGATTAAGCAATGGGCCGACAAGAAGCTCAGGGAGGCCGATCTGCCGGTGACCGTCTTCTATCCATCCAGTTTCATGGAAACCATGGATCAGGGCGGTATCATGCAGGGCCAGCGCCTGATGCTGGTGGGCAAGTCGCGCCAGCCCATGCATTTCATTGCGGGATCCGATTACGGCCGCATGGTGGCTGAAGCGTTCCGGCATCATGATGGATCGGATCAGTTCTACGATATTCATGGGCCCGAAGCGCTTACGTTTGATGATGCGGCACTGGAATTCATCAAAAACTACCGGCGCGGACCGCTGAAGATCACCCGGATCCCGATGTGGCTGATCAAGCTGGTGGGTACGGTTAACGGAGAGGTTAATTACCTGGCGCACATCATGGATGCGCTCAATAATTATGCCGAGCCGGAGCCCGATCCATCCGTCCGGGAGAAACTGGGCCACCCGAAAGTCACGCTGGCCGAATACGCGCGCCGTCTCTGACGATCCGTCCGGCAACGGCACAGAAGGGATGCCGGAACGGGTTTTATCCCCGCGAAAAATCCGGTATATTTAACGTTTGCCGGGAAACGGACGAGTGGCCGGATACCGGCAGATTGCATTGATATCATCAGACTGTATTAATATGCATCAGACTGCAATGATATGCATCAGATTACAATGATATCATCAGTTTGCATGGATATCATCCATCATTACTTTGACCGGATTCACGCATAAAAACAATATGGCTTCAAAAAATCGACTGGACAAAATTGTCTCCCTTTCCAAAGCACGCGGTTTCATTTTCCAATCCTCTGAAATTTACGGTGGTCTCAGTGCCGTGTACGATTACGGTCCGCTCGGGGTGGAGCTCAAGCGCAAGCTGAACCAGGCCTGGTGGTCGTCGATGACCCAGAAAAACGAGAATATTGTCGGGCTGGATGCGGCCATCCTGATGCATCCGACCGTCTGGAAGGCGAGCGGACACGTCGACAGCTTCAGCGACCCGATGATCGACGACAAGCAGTCCAAAATGCGTTACCGCGCCGACCTGCTGATTGAGGAGCACATCGCCAAATTGCAGCAAAACGGAAATGAGGAGCGAGCGAAACAGGTCCAGACCCTGCTGGATACGGCCGGGACCCGCAAGACAGTGAACGAGGATCTGTACGACATCATCATGGAGGAGCAGATCAAGGGCCCGGATTCGGGTGCATTCGACTGGACCGAGGTCCGGCAGTTCAACCTGATGTTCAAGACACAGTTCGGGGCCACGGCATCCGGTGAGGATTCGGAAGTGTACATCCGTCCGGAGACCGCCCAGGGCATTTTCGTCAATTTCGTCA
>RECX01000243.1 GCA_007693825.1 Balneolaceae bacterium | reverse complement strand
GGCACGATTACCGCCAGGCCGTCTCTCTTATCGAGCCGCTGCATGAGGAAATGCGGACCAGGGATTCGGTGGATGCGCACCTGAAGACCCACATCCTCAATTTTCTTTCCGGAATGTATGCCGATATCGGAAAACTGGAAGATGCCAACGATCTGCGCGATCAGAACCTGGAACTGACCGCCCGTTTGGAAGGCCGCCAAAGCCTGAATTACGGCATCAACCTGACCAACAGCGTCGGACTGATGTTCCATATCGGGGATTTTGATGAGGCCTGCAGGCGGGCCGACGAAGCCATCGCCATCTACAATCAGATTTTCGACGAGCCGACCGGCGTGCTCAGCATCACCTATGGGGTGCTGGCTGTCTCACAACTGTATGCCGGAGAATTTGAGCAGTCGCTCGAAACACTTGACAAATCAGTCCGGCTCTGGGCCGAAAGTTGGGATCTGGATCCGGATGAATGGCAGGTCCCGGATGTCTACCGGGGCATGTTCCTGGCAAAAATGAACCGGTGGGACGAGGCCGCGACCCTGCTGGAAACCAACCGCGAGCTGTTTTCACAGACGCATCATGGCATGATCTTCACCTCGCCTGAATCGCTGCTGGCTTCCGCAATGTGTGAACTCGGCCGCAGCGCCGACGGGATGGCACTGCTGGACGGGATGGATCCGGCTGCAACGGACAACCCGGTCCTTGTCGCCCAGTACCATGAAGCGCACGCCCGGTGCCTGCTGCAAAACGGTCATCCGGACAAAGCACTGCCGGCCATCAGAAAGTCACTCGTGGCCATGGACTATCCCGGCCGGTTTATGGAGCTGGCCGAACGGAAGGTCCTGAAGGCGGAGATCTTTGCCGCCCTTGACATGCCTGTGCAATCCGGTCGCGAACTGGAACGCGCCGCACGTCTTTTTCATGAAGCCGGCGTTGCGGATCATCCGCTCATGGCACACATCCAATCCACTGTTGAAAACCTGGGGCTTGAACTGCTGTCGCATCAGCCATGAAACAGCGGCTCACCTTCCGGGATCATATGCCGGATGCCCGTTCTGCATTCCAGGTTCCACGTTATATACCCCACATTTCACATCCGCAAACCACATCCGCAAACCACATCCGCAAGCCACATCCGCAAGCCACATCCGCCCATCTGGCGGTCTCACTCCGCTGTGGTCGTTTCCAGGAGATAACCCACCTGGAAGATGCGTTTGACCGGGAAGCCGCTCTTTTCAGCGTGCTCATGGATCAATTGTTCGTTTTCGGATACATAGACGCAATGAGTCCGGTCCTCACTTACATAGGAATGAAGCCACTGTATTTCCGGGCCGATGTCGCGTAATGCGCGCACCGATTGCAAAGCCGCCGCCTTGCGATCGCGTTCGTTCAGTGTATGTACTCCCGGCACCTCTCGCTCAATTACATATTTTGGCATGATATTTTCTCCTTTTTGTGATTTTTTGGTAAAAACCATCCGGCACATGAACATCAGGCACATATGCGCTTAATTAAATCTGACTGCTGCGTTTCCTGGTTTCTGACAAGCCCATTGCCGGAGTTACCATGGTAAGCCGGAAAAATACCCTTTTGCTCTCATCAAGCCTGCGGACAAGCTCATGAATCCACACCTCTGCGAAGACTTTACGGACAGTCTGGAAGCCATGACTCCATTTGCCAATTGATTGGAAGGCACAACATTCGTTACATTGATGTACAGGATGGAGCTACCTGTTCCTTTACTTTGTTTTCAGCTGGACAGACATAATGGGGACGTCTGTCGATGCATTTATTCACCACTTTGGGAGGTCTTTATGAAAAAGGCTACTGTTTCATTGGCAAGTATCATTCTGATTTTTGGCGTGTTTTTACACTCGTCCGCATGGGCCCAGGAGGAATTAATACTCCATTACAAAACAAGCGCCAATATCCTCGAAAACCCGTTCGGCGCCGGATATATGGCCGGCACCAACGGCTACAACGACACGGGGAAATATCAACGCTTCGATTTTGCAGAGGAAGTAACCCTCACTGGTGCCGGACTCTATTTCGGTGTGCTGGAGCAGGGGGACGGCGCTTTCGGCGACATCACGTTGGTCATCCGCAAAGTGGCTGACGACGGAGAACCCGGCGAACTGCTCCGGGACCAGGTCGTTGGCCTCGGAACCATGTCCACCGGAGAAGAAGGCAACTACATTACACTCGACACCCCCGTTAGCCTCGCCGAAGCGGGAGTCACCAGCATCTTCATCGGTATGGAATGGGAAGAGTCACTGGATAATGAATTCGCACTGCTGTCGGACAAAGACGGCGAGGGCGACGATGCCAACCGCGTGTGGGAACGGTTCGACAACGGCGAATACAACGACTTCCAGCGAACCCGCAATCCCGATTTTTCATGGGGAATCGATATCGACCTGTGGATCAGTGCCATGTATTCAATCCCGACATCGGCCGAACCTCAAAACACCGAACTTGCCGGACGCTTCCATCTCGGACAGAACTATCCCAACCCGTTCAACCCGTCCACGGTGATTGAATACCACCTGCCTCACTCCGCTGAAGTACGCCTGGAAGTGTTCAACCTGATGGGCCAGCGAATCACCCTGCTGCACGAGGGAATTCAGCAGGCCGGACGCCACCAGGCACAATTTGACGCATCCAGCCTCGCCGGCGGAGTCTACTTCTATCAGCTTGCCACCCCTGAAATGACCATGCAACGGACCATGACACTCGTGAAATAGGTTCTGATCACGGCCTGGCGCTCGATGTTACAGATGGGTTATTACCTGATCTTCCAGATAGCAGTATCTTTTTACAAATAATAAATAATGTAAATTATTTTAGTCGCGACACTACTCTATATACTTTAAATTTCATAAATTTCGGAAGCTTCATTGTATCTGCTTCTGTCTGCACCATTATAGATCGTAAACGCTCCTGCAAACAAACCGGGAGTCCGAAAAGTGATATATGATCACATCATCGGTGGTGTTGCGACCTTGCTGCTTCTTGCAGGCTGCACGGCAAAAATGCATGATGCAGTCCCCTGGAGTTATGGTGAGGATGTCTTCGTGTTCATTGAATTCATCCAGATCAAAGAGGGGTCGGTCATTCAGGGCAACTATCCGCCCGGGCCCATGATCGACGCACCCACCTATTTCTTCGACAAGGAGCAAAAATCCCTCGCCTCGCAACGAATTCCATTTGAAATTGACGATACCCTGAAAGTTGTCTATGGAAGATATTCCGCCCTCAGGGGAGCTGCGGGAGGCGGAGCCTCAAGCCGTCTGTTTGGTGTTTACCGGTTTCCCTATGAGGACGGGGAGCTGATGATTATGGGCGTCGACCCAACCGGAAATACCCATCTGAAATACCGTGATGACAAGCTCGTCATTGAAAGCCACGACCAATATATCCACACCGTGACGCACCGCGATACGGTTGCAACGCCGCAAGGACCGGCTATCGCTGATTTCACCACAACCATACGCATCATCAACCACGGCGTGATGGACAAAGGGATGATACGTAGCTGGTAAGCTCTGCTTTCTCACTGCTTTCGGCCCGTCTACCGGGCTAACAGGCACAACCTGGAGGCAACCCATGTACTCAGGTGAATCAGCACATCCAACCATCACGGCCGGCCTTTTCACGGCAACCTTCCTGTCGCTGTTGCTTTTTCTGGAAGTCTCCGGCGCCCCGCTGCGCAACGTCTCCCAGACGCTGACCCAGCCCGACGGAACCATCCTCCACTGCTTCGCAAGCGGCGACGAGTTCCACAACTGGCTTCACGACGCCGACGGCTACACCATCATCCAGCACCCGGAAACCGGCTTCTATGTTTATGCCGGCCTCGACGGTAACACACTGGTGCCCACGACGCTGGTCGCCGGCTCAGATGACCCCGAGGCACACGGGCTGCCACGGAATGCGAACATCCCGCCGGAAGAGATGCTCAAAAAACGGCAGCAATTTGAACAGCTGACCAGGGAAATCCAGATCCGGGAGTTAGGTCACGCAAAATCAGCATATCAGCAATCTCAGTTCAGCGTACTCAATAATATTCTCATTTTCATCCGGTTCAGCGACGACCCCGAGTTTGACAGACCACTTCAATTCTATCAGGATCAGTTCAACAAACAAGGCACGGACGTCTTGTCCCTCTATGAATATTACATGGAGGCATCTTACGGACAACTGGAGATATTCACCACCTTCTACCCGACAACAACCGGTTCAACCGTCATCTCCTACCAGGATTCCCGGCCCCGCGACTATTACCGCCCGAAATCAGCGACGAATCCGAACGGATACGAGGGACGGCAGGAGGTTGCAGAAAGACAGCACGAACTGTTGAAAAACGCCATCGCACATGTGGAAAATCAGATTCCACAGCATATCAATCTGGATAACAATAATGATGGATTAGTTGATGCCATCTCATTCATCGTGAGAGGAGCTCCTGAAGGCTGGGCGGAGCTGCTCTGGCCACAGCAATGGATGTTGTTCACGCAGGATGTCACCGTCCATGGAATAAAAGTATGGGATTATACTTTTCAAATGGAAGAAGCTCAAAACTCTGAACCAGTTTTTCTGGGGACTATCGCACACGAAATGTTCCACGTGCTGGGCGCCCCCGACCTGTACCGCTATGACTACAGCTTCACACCCGTAGGTCCCTGGGACCTTATGTCCACTGCCCAGGATGTACCACCTCATATGAATGCATGGATGAAATACCTGTACGGCGGGTGGATCGACGAGATTCCCGTCATCACGCAATCCGGATCGTATCAGCTGAAGCCGCTTCATGAAAACAGCTATTACAGAATCCCTTCTGCGGTATGTCCCTACGAGTTCTACGTCATAGAATACCGCAGCGCCAGTTCCAAATTCGATCGGGCTCTCCCCGGGGAAGGACTTCTGGTTTACCGCATCAATTCAAGGGCCGAGGGATTCGGCAACATGGAAGCACCTGACGAAGTCTACCTGTACCGCCCCGGCGGCACCCTGACGCTTGACGGCAATACCCTGGAAGCCCACTACTCCGCCAACAGCGGCCGTACCGAAATTTCCGGCAACACCCCAATCACGGCATTTCTTTCAGACGGCAGGCCCGGCGGGCTGCACATTTCAAATATCGGCACCACCGGCCCGACCATCGGCTTTCATGTTACCAGGGATTATGCGCCACCCGGTACCTTTATCAAGTATGACGGAGGCTGCAAATTCTATGGTTTGGGTCCGAAAGAGCCCCTGGAAGTGGCTATTCGAATAACCAGCGCGGAACTGGCCGGCCTGTACGGACAGGATTTGAGCTCAGTGATGCTTTACCTTTTCCAAACAAGCGGCAAAGACGTTACACTGAAAATATGGGAGGGGGGCACCTCCGACACCCCTGGCCAACTCGTCCATACGGAGTACATTGGAGACCGTTTCACACCTGGTACATGGTACGTTCATGAGCTCAACAAGCCTGTCCGGCTACAGCAGGGAAATGATTACTGGGTCGGGTACCTGGTGAATCCGGCGGATATGTATGCAGTGGGTTTTGACGGAGGCCCGGGCTTTCGGGGAAAATCAGCCTGGCAGAACACAGAAGACGGATGGATTGATTTGAACGCAGTGGGCCTCGACAATAACCTAAGGATCCGGGCAGTGATTACCGGTACGGGAACGGGTACGGGTGTGCTGAGCATCGCCGACGATCATGTAAACATTCCCGTATACCCCGGAAAGACCAGGAACGTGCCGCTTCGGATTTCCAACACCGGCACCGGCCCGCTCACCTTCACCGCAACGGCAACCGGCGGGGAATCTGCTGTTGCAAAAACAGCAGCACGCCCGTTTACTGCGACAAATGAAGTGGTACTGATCCTTGACGACGGGAACCACATGGCGGACGGTTTCCTGGGTTATGGGGGCGAAAACTACTTCTACTGGCGAAATGATTTTCAGTTGGATCAGGATTTTGATCTGGAGAAAATCCGGTTCTACATGACGACAGAAACCCAAAACACTAATCCCATGGAAATTCTGGTTGTCGGAGCCGATGGTTCTTTCGTCTTTGACACTACCCATGTATTTGACCTGTCAACAGGTGGAAAATGGTACGAATATTCCTTTCCTCCACACGCCCGAAAAAAAATGTCCTTCAAAAAGGGACAGACGTTTTCCCTGATCACGGGGTCCCTCAATCCGGATATCAAATTCCCGGCCGGGTATGACGCCGAAGGCAAGAAAAAGGGTTTCAGCTTCTACGGCTATTATGCCTATCTGTTCAACCAGTGGATGTTTTCCGGATGGTCCAACCTTGAAGTCTTTTTCCCGAAAGGCGCCTGGCTGATCCGCGCCGTCGGAAAACCCGGGGGCACCACACAGAACCAGCCCCCCGTTGCCGTGGCTCAAGTCACGCCGGCAACAGCCGGAGTCAATCAATCCGTGTCCTTCAGTGCGGCGGGTTCCTATGACCCTGATGGACAAATTACCGCGTATTTCTGGGAATTCGGGGACGGGCAGACCAGCAACCAGATGAACACAACCCACTCCTACTCCCAGGCAGGCAACTACA
Organism: Balneolaceae bacterium; assembly: GCA_007693825.1. Taxonomy (GTDB): domain Bacteria; phylum Bacteroidota; class Rhodothermia; order Balneolales; family Natronogracilivirgulaceae; genus SKNL01. Next base: position 3,938 of record RECX01000243.1, on the reverse strand, counting down.
CCTACAGGTTGACGGTAACGGACAACCAGAACGCTACCGGACAAACAACTGGCGATATCAGCATCACCGACACCCCCTCACGATGGACCATCAACCCGTCGACCGGAACCATTGCTGCGGGCAGCTACCGTGATATCACCATCTCTTTTGATTCCCAGGGTCTGCAGGAAGGAAACTACCAGGGCACAGTCACCGTGAACAGCAATGCCGGTAACAAAACCATCCCCGTCACCATTACCGTGAGCAGGGATGTCAGGGCAGATGACTGGCCTGCTGTCGCCTACACAAACAGACTCAATCAGAACTATCCCAACCCTTTCAATCCCGGCACCACAATCCGATGGGAAATGACATCAGGTAACAATGTTTTGCTTGAAGTGTACGATATCACCGGAAGAAGAATCGGCACGCTTACTCATGAGCGCTATGAACCCGGTATTCATGAAACACATTTTGACGCAAGCCACCTGGCCAGCGGCGTATATCTGTATCGCATTCAATTTGGTGATTATTCCGCCGTCAAACCAATGCTGCTGCTCAAATAAGGAGAAATTTCCTGATAGTAAATTGCATCTATGACCACAGCATGGTTTTGCCCCCAGAAACCCGTCTCTAGTATGAAAGTCAGGGCTTGTCGATTACATCATGAGCCTGTCGATCGCATCATGAGCCTGTCGATCGCATCATGAGCCTGTCGATTGCATCATGAGTCTGTTGATCGCATCATGAGCCTGTCGATCGCATCATGAGTCTGATAATTCTTTGCTATATTATCTGTTTCATGAATTTTCGACTCAAAACGAACGATATATGCCAGTAAAAAAGCTTCTGACTTTTCATCTGCTGACCTTTGCACTTGCAGCAGTAATTTTGTCGACAAATGTTGCAACAGCGGGCTCACAGGAAGATCTGCGGATACGCAACGCTATCGAATCCATCAGAAAAGATGTGGCGCCGGACCGCCGGGTGGCTGTATTCGATATCACATGGGAAGTGCGCGGGACAAGGGTTCTGGTCAGCGGCGAAGTGGACGATGAATCCGCAAGGGATCGCGTAGTGTCAGCCTTGCAAAAGGCCGGCTTCGATGATATCCGCAATGATATCGTCGTGCTTCCCCACCCCGGTCTGGGACAGAACACCCGCGGCATCGTGCGGGTAAGCGTGGCACAAATGCGGAGCGAGCCGCGGTTTACCTCTGAAATTGTGACGCAGGTGCTCATGGGAACCCCGCTCAGGGTCCTGAAGCGCCAGCGGGGATGGTTCTACGTGCAGTCACCCGACAACTACCTCGGATGGATGAGCGCCGGACTTTTTCAGCACACGGATCCGCAACGTTCCGAAAACTGGGAAACATCGGAAAAAGTGATCGTGACGGACTATCACGGAATGGTGTACGAAGAACCATCCACCCGCTCTCTTCCCGTGAGCAACGTTTCCATGGGCAATAGGCTGAGGACTTCAGGACAAGATGGCGACTGGGTGTCGGTCGCGCTGCCCGATGACCGGACGGGCTTCATCCATTCTGATCTGGTGTCACCGTATGCCCAATGGAAGGCAAACCATGAACTTACCGGTGATAACATCGCCCGAACAGCCAGGAAGTTCATCGGCATCCCCTACCTTTGGGGCGGCACTTCTGCGAAGGGCTTCGACTGTTCCGGGTTGACCAAAATAGTGTTCTGGCTGAATGGCATGGACCTGAGCCGTGATGCCAGCCAGCAGATTCTCATGGGTGAGCATGTGGACCCGGGATCGCATTTCGAAAACCTGAAAACCGGTGACCTGCTCTTTTTTGGAAGAGCGGCCACAACCGATACGCCGGAACGCATCGTCCACGTCGGCATCTACCTGGACAACCGGGAATTCATCCACGCTTCCTACCTGGTGCGCATCAACAGCCTGGATCCGGAAGCGCCCCATTTTGACCGGTACGAGTACAACCGGTTTGTCCGTGCCCGGCGTTTGATACCGTAACTCCTCCTTTCTCTCTTTTTTTGTTGATTATGGTCATTCAAATGCCCATTATCCGGACATAACCTGTACCCATAAACCTACTGGATACCATGAAGAAACTTATCTCCTCACTCGCTGCCCTCTTTCTGATCGCCGCCCTCACCGCCTGCGGTGACCCGCAACCGGATCCGCCGGTCGACAGTCCGGCCGATCGATACAAAGACCCCGAACCATTCGCCCAGAACTTGTTCCTGGAAAACCTCTCCGGTCTCTGCGGTGAGACTTTTGTCGGAGAAGCCACCTATCCCGATGACACGGACCTTCCGCTGGTCGGCACCGAGCTTCGCACACACATCTCGGAATGCGACGACGATATGGTCCGCATTGAACTGTACCGCGACGGCGACTACTGGCACGGCGCCTGGGTGCTGCGGATGCGTGAAGAGGGGCTCCACCTCTACCACGACCACCTTGGCGATGAGCGCACCATGGAAGATCTGGGCGATGACGACTACCACGGCTACGGCGGCTATGCAAACCATCGCGGGTCTGGCATCCGGCAGTACTTTCCGGCCGATGAGGCTACCGCCGAAATGATACCCGCAGCAGCCACCAACGTATGGATGATGGAACTCGACCTGGAAAACGACCGGTTCATCTACTATCTGGAACGCCACGACCAGCCGCGCTTCCGCGCCGTACTCTACCGGCAGTAACCGCCCGTATCCGCAATCGACCAAATCCGCAAAGTAATCGACCAAATCCGCAAAGCCGCGCGGGATAAAACCATCCCGGAGTAACCGCAAAAGAATCCGTCTTATGCCGATACTCGACAAGTTCAGCCGTCAGCTCCCCAAAACCCGGAAACTGTTCAGAAAAGAGATCCTGATCCTGCTGGGTCTCTTTTTCTTCATGCTCCTCCTGCGCGGGGGCATCGAAATCCGCGATACGTTCGTGGTGGACCGGGCCCTGCAATTCGACAACTGGGCGCTGACCATCGCCCGCCAGCCCGACAACCCCGAATACCTGCGCGGCCCGCACTGGGTGGACGAGGCCGTGCGCGACCTGACGGCCCTCGGCGGCGCAGCCGTACTCACCCTGACTGTCATCTTCGTTTTCGGGTACCTTGTGCTGAAAAATAGTTACCGGTCCGCCATGCTGGTACTCATCGCCACCATGGGCGGACTCCTGATCAGCCTGCTGCTCAAGGACTTCTTCCTGCGCGACCGCCCCGACATCGTACCCGCCCTCATGGTCGAAACATCGCCCAGCTTCCCAAGCGGCCACTCCATGCTCTCCGCGGTGGTCTACCTGACCCTCGGCTCCCTTCTCACCCGACTCGAAACCAACTCGCGCATCCGCACCTATACCATCACCATCGCCATTCTGGCCACCGTGATCGTGGGCGTCTCGCGGGTGATGCTGGGTGTCCACTATCCCACGGACGTGCTTTTCGGATGGACGATGGGCTTCTTCTGGGCATCGCTGTGCTGGTTCGTGATGATCGTGCTGCAGGACCAGAAACTGGTGGAAGTCCGGCTTGAGGCAGAACCGGACGAGGACCCGGAGGACCTGTGGGGAGACAACCACGACGGCGATGAGAGCGCCTGACAAATCCTTTCCCAACCTGTTGATCCAATCAGCAAGTGTAATAATGAAAAATATTCCAGCCTTACTGGTCGTGCTGCTTGTCCTTGCGTCAGCATCGCTGACCGGCACGGCCGCATCCACCCATGCAAAACAAACCGAAACCCGCATCCACCCGGCGCTTTCAGATCCCGACAGCCTTCGGGTTATTGTAGATGAGATCATGGCCGGTTTCATGGACAGCCTGAACATTGCCGGGGCCACAGTGGCCGTGGTCCGTGACGGGCAACTGTTTTTTTCGGGTGGATACGGCCTGGCCGATGTGCGGCGGCGCGTACCCGTAGATCCCGGCCGGACCCTGTTCCGCATCGGGTCGGTCACCAAGCTGTTCACCTGGA
>RECX01000114.1 GCA_007693825.1 Balneolaceae bacterium | reverse complement strand
GCACGGAAACAACTGCGCGTAATCAACGCAAACAACGTACCGGCCGGGTGGTAAGCGACAAAATGGACAAGTCCATTACCGTGGCCATCGAACGGCAGATCAAACATCCGATCTATGGCAAGTTCATCACCAAGACCAGGAAGTATATGGCACATGATGAAAACAATGAAGCCAAACCCGGAGATCTGGTGCGTATCATCGAAACTCGTCCACTGTCGAAAGTCAAGCGATGGAGACTTGTGGAGATCATAGAAAAAGCCAAGTAAGAATTCATTCTTGAAAGTTTAGAAAGTAATTAGCCATGATTCAAACACAGTCCATACTAACTGTTGCCGACAACAGCGGTGCCAAAAAGGTGATGTGTATTAAGGTACTTGGTGACTCCAAGCGACGATATGCCCGCGTTGGTGATCTGATCATCTGCTCTGTCAAAGCAGCCATTCCCGGCGGAACGGTTAAAAAGGGCGAAGTTGTCCGCGCCGTACTCGTGAGAACGAAGAAAGAATACCGCAGAAGGGACGGCAGTTATATCCGATTTGACGAGAATGCCGCTGTCATTATCAACAAAGATCAGGAACCGGTCGGAACAAGGATTTTCGGTCCCATCGCAAGGGAACTGCGTGAGAAGAATTTCATGCGCATCGTTTCACTGGCCCCTGAAGTACTTTAACGAGCTGTATTATGCCACGCAAGAAAAACAAACAGAAGAAGTTGCACGTAAAGAAAGGTGACCTTATTGAGGTTATATCCGGTAATGACCGGGGAAAGCGCGGTAAAGTGTTGCGTGTGTTCCCTGACCGCGACCGGGTGCTCATAGAGGGCATCAACATGCGTACCAAGCACCAGAAACCCACACAGGAAAACCCGCAGGGCGGAAGAATGAAGCAGGAGATGCCTGTTCATATCTCGAATGTCCTTCCGGTTGATTCTGTTAGTGACCAGGCTACCAGAGTAGGTCGTTCCTGGGTTGCAGAGAGCGGGAAAGGCCGCTGGGTACGTGTCGCCAAAGTGAGCGGTGAAACGCTCGATAAATAGATTAGGAAAGTACCACTATGGCAGAAGCAAGATTATATACGGAATTCAAAGACAATATTGTTGGCAAGCTCAAGGAAGACTTCAAGCTCACCAACAGGCTGGCCGTTCCGAAACTGACAAAGATCGTAGTAAACGTTGGTGTGGGTGAAGCGGTGGCTGACAAGAAAGTTCTGGATGATATCGCCAGGAATATCGCCACCATAACCGGTCAGCGGCCGGTAATGACCCATGCCCGCAAGTCGATCTCCAATTTCAAACTGCGTGAAGGAATGCCGATTGGCTGCAAGGTCACCTTGCGCGGAAGGATTATGTACGAGTTTCTGGACCGTCTGATCAACCTGGCGCTCCCCCGTACGCGTGACTTTCAGGGTGTATCCGACAAGGGATTTGACGGCCGGGGCAATTACACGCTGGGAATCAGGGAGCACTCAATTTTCCCGGAAATCGACACGGATAATCTGGACCGCATTCACGGGATGGATATCTCCTTTGTGACAACCGCGTCAAATGACGAGCAGGCCTATCAGCTTCTCAAGCATTTCGGCATGCCCTTTGTAAAACGAAATAACTAATTGGTGAAATGGCTAAAAAATCCTGGATAGCACGCAACGCGAAGCGAAAAAGAACGGTCGAAAAATATGCTCAGAAAAGAAAAGAGCTGAAGGAAGCCGGCGACTACGAAGCTTTGCAAAAACTGCCACGAGACGCCAGTCCGACCCGAATCCGCCAGCGTTGCTCGCTGACCGGAAGAAGCCGCGGATATGTCGGTAAATTCGGCATCTCACGCATCAAGTTCAGAGAGCTGGCCTCCGAGGGTAAAATACCCGGAGTGAAGAAAGCCAGCTGGTAAACCCTACACTTTCTGTAAATCTATCATGACTGATCCTATTTCTGACTTTCTGACGCGAATTCGCAATGCCCAGCAGGCTGGCCATCGCCGTGTGGACATACCCGCATCCAAAATGAAGCGGGCGCTCACACAAATCCTGCTGGACAAAGGGTACATTCAGCGTTATCTGGATATCGATGATAATCAGCAGGGTCTGATACGTATTTTCCTGAAATACGATCACTACGGACTGCCGGTTATCAAGAAGATGGCCAGGGTTTCACGTCCCGGCCTTCGAAAATACTGCGGTGCCGATGATATCCCGCGGGTACACAATGGTCTTGGAATTGCCATATTGACTACCTCCCGGGGAGTGATGACCGACAAGGAAGCCCGCAAAGTTCGGCTTGGTGGCGAAATACTCTGTTACGTCTATTAAAACCATTGTAACTATGTCTCGAATTGGTAACATGCCAGTAGCTCTGGCCAAAGGAGTTGAATTCTCCATAGACCCGGCCAACAAGGTTACGGTCAAAGGAGCAAAAGGAACATTGTCCCTTCAGGTGGATCCCCGCCTCAAAGTGGAAAAGAAAGACAATGAGGTGGTCGTGGCCCGTGAGTCTGATGACAAGAGCATCAAATCACTCCATGGGCTCTACCGCGTTCTCATCTCGAACCTTGTCACCGGTGTAACCGACGGTTTCAAAAAAGAACTGGAAATCATCGGAGTTGGTTACCGTGCCAATCTGAATGGCAATATCCTTGAATTGACTCTGGGATATTCCCACCCGTTCTACTTCGTTCCGCCGGATGGCATAACGATCGAAGTTGATACAAAAACAACTAAAAATCCGCGAATCACTGTCTCTGGAATAGATAAGGAGCTAGTGGGACAGGTCGCTGCCAAGATACGGTCTCTGCGTCCGCCGGAGCCCTACAAAGGCAAGGGGGTTCGCTATCTCGGTGAATATGTACGCAAGAAAGCTGGTAAATCAGCCGGTAAATAACCAGGAGTCGAATAATGAGTAATATTGCAAAAACATCCCGCAGATCAAAAATTCGGCATAGAGTCCGTTCCAAGATTTCCGGAACGGCAGAAAAGCCAAGGCTTAGTGTTTTCAAAAGCTCCAAGCATGTTTACGCGCAGCTGATTGATGATCAGGCCGGACAAACCATCGCTGCGGCTTCCACTGTCTCGAAGAATATGAAGGACGAGCTTGGTGAGAAGCCCAAAAAGGAAATGGCCGAAGCCATTGGTGAATACATCGCCAAAACAGCGCAGGAAAAAGGCATATCCAAAGTTGTCTTTGACCGAAGCGGATACAAGTACCACGGAATTGTAAAGAGTCTCGCTGAAGGAGCTCGTAAAGGAGGATTACAGTTTTAATCCATATCGACTATGCCAAAGATTAAAAGAAAACAATACAACATTAGGGCCAGTGAGCTGAATCTTGAAGAACGGCTTGTACACATCAACCGTGTAGCAAAGGTTGTCAAAGGTGGCCGCAGGTTCAGCTTCAATGCGATTGTCGTTGTCGGAAACAAGGAAGGAATTGTCGGGCATGGGCTCGGCAAGGCCAATGAGGTTTCCGATGCGATTCAGAAAGGCATCGATAATGCCAAGAAAAACCTGATTCGCATCCCCCTGACGAAAGGCAGCACGATCTATCATCCCGTGATCGGAAAATGCGGTGCCGGGAAAGTGTTGCTGCGTCCAGCCGCTGAAGGTACGGGAGTAATTGCCGGATTCGCAGTAAGGGTGGTACTTGAAAGTGCCGGAGTTCAGAACATTCTGACCAAATCGCTCGGATCACCCAATCCGCATAACGTGGTCAAGGCGACGTTCGATGCACTCAAGCAGCTTCAGGATCCGGTAGAGATTGCCCAAAGAAGAGGCGTTTCTCTGAAAAAGGTTTTTGAGGGATAACAGTTTTAAAACGAAGGTTGACATCCATGAAATTACACAATCTTGTAGCACCGGAACCAAACAAGAAAACGCGCAAGCGTGTCGGACGCGGAGAAGGGTCCGGTTTGGGCAAACAGTCCGGTCGAGGTCATAAAGGCCAGAAGTCCGGAAGCGGATACTCGCAAAAACGCGGTTTCGAAGGTGGGCAGATGCCATTGCAGCGTCGGATCCCGAAATTCGGATTCAAAAATCCATTTCGTAAAGAATATGTAGCACTGAACCTGGATGCCCTGGAGGATTTCAAAAAGCGGGGCAAACTGGGTGCAAAAATCACCATCGACGATTTTATCGCTGCGGGTATCATTCGCAAAAATGAACTGATCAAGGTGCTCGGTCGCGGTGACGTGGAAACGGCATTCCAGGTTGAAGCACACGGCTTCAGCAAAACCGCAATTGAAAAAATCGAAAAAGCGGGCGGTTCTGCAACTAAAATCTGAAACATCTATTGATTCCTGAATCCGAATGAGTTTGATTCAAAACTTCCAGAACATTTTCAAAATCGAAGAGTTGCGCAAGCGGCTTCTCTATGTAATCGGTATTTTGCTCGTCTACCGCCTGGGCACCTATATAACCATGCCGGGTGTGGATGCAACGCAACTCACGGCAACGACCGGCGCGGCAACGGACCTGCTGGGGTTGTTTGACCTTTTTGTGGGTGGTGCATTTGCACGGGCCGGGGTCTTTGCCCTGGGCATCATGCCTTATATTACCGCAGCGATTATTATCCAGCTCATGGGAGCCGTCGTTCCCTATTTCCAGAAGCTGCAACGCGAAGGAGAAGAGGGGCGCCGGAAAATCAACCAGCTTACACGCTATGGTACGGTTCTGATTACCCTGGTACAATCCATCGGCTTCTCGATCAACCTGATGAACTCCTCGCCAGAGGCAATCGTTGTCAGCAGCACGGCATTCATCGTTACCAGCATGATTGTCCTGACCGCCGGCACGATCTTCGTGATGTGGCTCGGAGAGCGGATTACGGAAAGGGGAATCGGAAATGGTATTTCCCTGCTGATCATGATCGGAATCATCGCGGCCCTGCCCACCAGCCTGCTCAATGAGATCCAGACAAAAGACAATATCATCATTGTGCTCTTTGAGCTGGGTGTACTGATTCTTGTTGTTGCCTCAGTGGTACTTCTGACTCAAGGACAGCGCCGGATACCGGTGCAGTATGCCAAGCGGGTTGTCGGCCGCAAAGTATATGGCGGCACCACACAGTATCTTCCCCTGCGTGTAAACGCTGCCGGTGTGATGCCGATCATCTTTGCCCAGTCGATCATGTTCATTCCCAGCACTGTCGGGACGTTCTTCCCCGGCAATGAAACGGTACAGATGCTCACAGCGTGGTCAAGTGATTTTACTGGGGTGGCCTACTCGATCATCTTTGCAATTATCGTAGTCTTCTTTACGTTCTTCTACACCGCCATCGTGATCAACCCGAAGCAGATGGCTGACACCATGAAACAGCAGGGCGGATTTATACCCGGTGTGCGCCCCGGCAAGCAGACCGTAGAGTTTATTGACAACATTTTATCACGCATTACACTTCCGGGCTCCATTTTCATTGCCATTGTAGCCATTTTGCCGGCTGTGGCTGCGAACTTTGGTGTCACGCCCGGTTTTGCCATGTTCTATGGCGGTACCAGTCTCCTGATTATCGTCAGTGTTTCACTGGATACCCTCCAGCAAATTGAAAGCCACCTGATGATGCGTCATTATGACGGTTTCATGAAGACAGGTCGGATTAGAGGAAGAAGAAGGTAATTAAGTGGTCTATCTGAAAAACGATAACGAAATTGAGAAAATGCGCGAGAGCGCTCAGCTTGTGTCCCGGACACTGGCTGAAGTAGCCGGAAATATCCGTGAAGGTATTACCACGGGTGAGCTCAATCAGGTCGCAGAAGACTTTATAAAGAAGCATGACGGAAAACCGGTGTTCAAGGGATACGGCCCCAGAAAAAATCCGTTTCCCGCCGCACTCTGTATTTCCGTAAATGAAGAAGTAGTACATGGGATCCCGGGCGACCGGGTCCTGAAGGCCGGAGATATCATCTCAATTGACTGCGGTATCTTCAAAAACGGGTTTGTCGGTGATTCCGCATATACCTTTGTGGTTGAAGAATGCGATGAGGAAACCATGGCACTACTGAAAACGACAATAGAGTCACTGTACCTCGGGATCAACAAAGCCAGGCACGGCAATACAACCGGTGATATCGGTTCGGCTATCCAGTCACATTGCGAGGCAGCCGGATATGGTGTTATCCGTGAGTTGGTTGGACACGGAGTCGGCAGAAACCTGCACGAGGATCCTGCTGTTCCCAACTTTGGGTATGCCGGAAGAGGAAAAAGATTGCGCAGTGGTACAACACTTGCTGTGGAACCCATGATTACCATGGGCAGTCGTGAAATCAAAACGCTGGACGACGGCTGGACGATCATCACGGCAGACAGGAAACGCTCCGCTCATTATGAGCACGATATTGTGGTAAAAGACGGCGAAGCTGATATTTTGAGCAGTTTTGCCTATATTGAGGAGATAACCAAAATTCAAATCGACAATGTCGTAACCCATGGCTAAACAAGAGCCCATAAAGCAGGAAGGAACCATTGTGGAAGCATTGCCCAATGCCCAGTTTCGCGTTGAACTGGAAAACGGCCACGAAATACTGGCACATGTGTCGGGCAAAATGAGAATGTATTACATAAAAATTCTTCCAGGCGACAAGGTGACCGTTGAGATGTCACCCTATGACCTGACGAAAGGAAGGATCACTTACCGTTACAAGTAACTGCAGGAATATCCCGGACAGCGGGTCTTGTTGCATGACATCCCCGCGGACTCCCGCAAGAATCAAAGCATCGAACATAAGAAATCGAAATTGAGATACACAGATGAAACGAACATGACAGCCTGCTTCTGACACAAAGGAGCATGATCACATACTGTCATGTGAGATCATTCTGACCATATGAATCGAAATGATATAAACAGATGAAAACGAAAGCATCCGTTCGTAAAAGAGGTCCCGGCGACAAAATGGTACGCCGCAAGGGACGACTGTATGTTATCAACAAGAAAAACCCCAGAAACAAAAAGAGACAAGGGTAAAACCAGGAAACCAGACGTATGGCTCGAATTGCAGGAGTAGACTTACCAAAAAACAAACGCGGTCTCATCGGACTTACCTATATTTTCGGTATAGGGAATTCCCGGTCGCGGCTGATTCTCGAAAAACTCGGTATTGACCTGAACAAAAAGGTACAGGACTGGGAAGACGATGAAGTAGCCAACATCCGGAAACTGATCGAGGACGAGTTCAAAACAGAAGGTGCGTTGCGATCGGAAGTGAACGCCAATATCAAGCGTCTCATGGATATCGGTAGTTACCGTGGTCTCAGGCACCGACGAGGGCTGCCTGTAAGAGGTCAGCGCACCAAAACCAATGCACGCACCCGGAAAGGGAAACGTCGTACGGTTGCAGGCAAGAAAATAGCCCCAAGAAAGTAATCTAGTTTGAACGATTCAGAATAATTATGGCAAAAAAGCAAGCAAAAACCACAGCTTCAAAGAAAAAGAAAAAGCAGCTGACCGACCCGAACGGCCGTGCTTATATAAAGGCTACCTTTAATAACGTAACGGTTACAATTACCGATGCAGGCGGCAACGTACTTTCCTGGTCCACATCCGGGCGGGAAGGATTCAAAGGTTCCCGCAAGAACACTCCTTATGCCGCACAGATGAGCGCCCAGACGGCAGCAAAAGCTGCACATGACATGGGATTGCGCAAGGTGGATGTGTTCGTGAAAGGACCCGGCTCCGGCAGAGAGGCAGCAATCAGAGCCCTGGCCACATCCGGACTGGAAGTCCAGGTGATTACCGACCAGACGGCCATCCCCCACAACGGATGCCGTCCTCCCAAGCGCAGAAGAGTTTAACCACGATAGTATAACAGAACACATGGCAAGATATACCGGACCCAAGCAAAAAAGAGCAAGAAGATTCAAAGAGCCGATTTTTGGTCCTAGCAAAGCGCTTGAGCGCAAGCCCTATGGACCCGGCGAACACGGACGTTCCCGAAGAATGAAAAAATCGGAATACGCCGTCCAGCTCGATGAGAAACAAAAAGCGCGATACACCTACGGTGTGCTGGAGCGTCAGTTCCGGAATTTGTTTAAAAAAGCCAATGCCAAAGAGGGTATTACCGGTGAGAACCTCATGAAATACCTTGAGGCCCGGCTTGACAACACGGTTTTCCGGATGGGCTTTGCCCGCACCCGTCGACAGGCACGTCAGCTGGTCACCCACAGGCACGTAGTGGTTAACGGCAGCGTTTTGAACATTCCTTCGTATTCGGTTCGCGCGGGTGATGTCATCTCGATCCGGCCCAAATCAAGAAACCTGGAGGTCATCGACGAGGCCTTGAAGAACACATCCAGGAAAAAATACAAGTGGCTTGAAATTGACAGGAAGTCCTTTACCGGAAAATTCCTTCACTATCCGGAAATGGAAGACATTCCGGAAAACATCAATGTGCAGCTCATTGTAGAGTTGTACTCCAAGTAATTTTGACGATAGAAATTAATGTAACCCCGTTGCCTTATGAGCACGAATAACTTGTTAATGCCCGACAGCCTGGTTGTAGAAGAAGCAACCAACACGTACGGAAAATTTGTACTTCAGCCCCTCGAAAGAGGATTTGGTGTTACCATTGGTAATGCTTTCCGCCGGGTACTGCTTTCATCTCTCCCCGGAATCGCCATCACTGCAGTAAAGATACGTGGTGTAAAACACGAATACTCCAGTATTGATGGAATCGCCGAGGATGTCTATGATATTATCCTGAACCTGAAAGAAGTACGTTTCAAGCAGGTAGATCAGAGCAGTGGTGTCATCAATGTCGTCAAAGAGGGCCCCGGCAATCTTACGGCCGCAGATATCAGCGAAGCAACTGCAGAATATACCATACTCAACAACGACCAGCACATCGCCACCCTGGCGGAGGGTGCATCCGTCGAGATGGAGCTCCGCATGGGCCGCGGAAAGGGCTATGTGACATCGGAAGAGATGTCACTTGAAAGCGAAGCAGACATCGATCTTATTCCGGTGGATGCGGTTTTCACCCCTATCAAATCTGTAAAATACCATGTTGACAACGTGAGGGTGGGCCAGCGGACTGACTATGAGAAACTTTCCATGGAAGTCGTTACTGACGGGTCCATCAATCCGAAAGAAGCATTTACCATCGCCGGAAAAATTCTTAAAGATCATATCGAGAAATTTATCACCGAACAGATCGATGAACCTTTCTCGCAGGAAGAGGACGAGGTGGATGCCGAAAAGGTACGTATCGCCAGCCTTTTGAAAACAAGCATTGAGGATCTCAACCTGAGTGTGCGTGCCTACAACTGCCTGAAGTCGGCCAACATCAATACCATTGCGGAACTGGTCTCCAAGGATGAAACCGAGCTGCTCAAGTTCCGTAATTTCGGACGCAAGTCGCTTGCGGAACTGACCGAAGTGATCGAGGAAAAAAACCTGCACTTCGGCATGGATGTTGATAAATACCTGGATGAATAAAAACCACGAATAACGAAGATACTCGAATACCATGCGTCATTTAGTAAAAGGGCGGAAACTCGGCCGGACGGCATCGCACAGAAAAGCCACAATGATGGCCCTTTCAGTTGCTCTCATTAAAAGTGAACGTATTGTCACTACGCTGGCCAAAGCCAAGGCGCTCAGAAGTTATGTTGAACCGATCATCACCCGGTCCAAGGAAGACAGTACTCATAACCGCAGTCACGTGTTCCGCCATCTCAGGGACAAACAGGCTACGTCCCGGTTGTTTGATGAGATTGCCCCGATGGTAGCTGATCGTCCGGGTGGATATACACGCATCATCAAGCTTGGCGTGCGCCTGGGTGATGGCGCGGAAAAGGCACTGATCGAACTGGTTGATTTCAACGATGCGCAGCCAGAAACTGCCCGTAAGAAAAAGCGGAGAACCCGGAGAGGCGGATCCGGAAAGAAAGCGGCTGACATACCGGTTGAGGCGAAAAAAGACACCGCCAGGAAGAAGACGGATAAAGATTCGGCTTCGGAAGAGAAAGCAACCGCAAAGACAGAAGCCAAACCGGCTCCTGAAAAAGAAACGGAAGCGGAATCCAGCCAGCCGGAGAAAGAAGCTGCCGCTTCAGAGACCACACCTGCTGATGTAAAAGAAGCGGAGACGCCTTCGGAAGAGACAAAAGAACCGGCCGAAAAGGTTGCAGACAAGCCAGCAGAGGCCAAAGCTGAGACCAAAAGCGAAACAACGGAAGCCGCGGAAGAAGCGAAGGATGCTCCGGAAGAAAAGAAAACGGAGAAGGAAAAAGATCCTGATATAAAAGCGGCGGATTCATCTGAGGCAGCTGAAGAGAAAAAAGATTCAGAGGCGAAAGACGAAGACGAAGAGAAAAAATAAGCGGGACCCGCACACGTTTTCATCATCTGAATTCGTTCATTATTCTACATGTATCACCTGTCTGCACAGCAGGTGATAAAAAGATATCCACAGGCCTTGACAAAGACTGTGGAACCATGATATATTTTTCGTCCTCCTTTCGGTAAGAGATTGGGAGGAGGCCATGTCAAACAGGAATAGCGCCTTTTTTGAAACGCTGAATCAAGTTTCCAAAATAAAGTTTGACAAGAATATCAGAAAGGGTGTATATTTGTTGTCTGC
>RECX01000139.1 GCA_007693825.1 Balneolaceae bacterium | reverse complement strand
TCTGCAACGCAACAGATGCTCTGCAACGCAACAGATGAAATGATTCAAAGACCCCGATATCACCGGCCGGGGTCTTTTTTTTTGTAACATCCATGACAACATCACGTAAGACAGAAGAGCAACAGAACTTTACACTATTATTGACCATCATGGGTTCGAAAAAAGGCAGCAGCAAAAGATTTTGGATTATCATCGCCGGTCTGATACTGGCATTTGCACTTCTGGCCGTCATAGGGCGGTCAGCGGGATGGATTGGCGGTGACGCCGGCGGACATCCGGTGGAAACATCCGTTGCCAGTGACCGGACCATCACCCGGATCGTAACGGCCACCGGCCGCATCCAGCCGGAAGTGGAGGTCAAAATTGCACCCGACGTCTCTGGTGAAATCGTCGAGTTGAATGTCCGCGAAGGCGATTTTGTCCTCGAAGGAGACGTGATTCTGCGCATCCGGCCTGACATCATCCAGGCCCGTCTTGATGAAGCCAACGCCAATTTGCTGGGCATGCAAGCCCGAATGGAACAGAACCGCGCCTCCAAGCTGCGCGCCAAAAACGAATTCGAACAAAAACGGACCCTTTTTGACCGGGAAATGGTCTCCCAGCTTGAGTTTGAAAACGCCCACCGTTCCTACGAAGCCGAGCAGGCCAGTTTCAACGCCAGCTCTTTCCAGGTGGAAAACGCCCGGGCGCAACTCCGCCGGATCGAGGAAGAGCTTCGTCAGACAACCATCCGCGCCCCGATGACAGGTACCATCAGCCGGCTGGATGTGGAACGCGGCGAGCGGGTGGTCGGGAGCATCCAGATGGCGGGAACCGAAATGCTCCGGGTGGCGCGCATGGAGCAGATGGAAGTGCTTGTGAACGTCAATGAAAACGACATCGTCTACGTCTCCGAAAGAGATACGGCCCGCATCGACGTGGACGCCTATCCCGACAGGCAGTTCGTAGGCGTGGTTACGGAAATTGCCAATTCTGCCGTAATGCGGGGGCAGGGAAGTGCCGAGCAGATTACCGAGTACCCGGTCAAGATACGCATCATAAGTCCGCATAATGTCTCTCCGGAAGATTCGGAACAGTTGCCGGAAGAGCAGATACAGCTCGCCGGCAGCGAAGTAACCATCCCGCAGCCCATAGCCCGGTTCAAGCCGGGTATGACAGCCACGGTGGATATTGAAACGTTGCGGGAGTTTGATGTGCTTTCCGTGCCGCTCCAGGCAGTGACCATGCGTGACATGAGCCAGACAAACCCCGACACCGCGAACGTTGGCCGTGAAGATTTGCGCCGGGTCGTATTCCGCGTTGCCGACGGCAAAGCTGAAATGGTGCCCGTCGAAACCGGAATCAGTGACGATCGCTATATCCGTGTCATCGCCGGCTTGCAGAAAGGCGACGAAATCGTTTCAGGAAATTACCGGATCCTCTCCAGGGTTCTGCAGGACGGGGACGACATCCGGGTGACCAGTACCCGCGAGTAGCCGGAAAACGCAAAATCAGACATTACAGACCATCACCAAACCGCCCAGTGCCATGAACCAGCAGTCCATGATCTCCATCCGCGACCTGACGAAAGAATACGTCATGGGAACCCAGAAAGTGCGCGCTCTCAGAGGAGTCGATTTCGACATCAGGAAAAACGAATATGTCTCCATCATGGGTCCGTCCGGCTCCGGAAAATCCACCCTCATGAACATCATCGGGTGCCTGGATACACCCACCGCGGGCTCCTATCACCTGAACGGACAGGATGTCAGCCACCTGACGGATGATGACCTGGCTGCTGTGCGCAACCGCGAGATCGGTTTCGTTTTCCAGACCTTCAATCTGCTGCCGAGATCCGACTGCCTGGCCAATGTGGAACTTCCGCTTATTTACGCCGGCATCCGCTCCTCCGAACGGAAAAAACGTGCGCTGGAAGTGCTGGACCGGGTGGGTCTCTCGGACCGCGTCGACCACAAGCCGAATGAACTTTCGGGCGGACAGCGTCAGCGGGTGGCTATCGCCCGGGCGCTGGTGAACAACCCATCCATCCTGCTCGCCGATGAGCCTACCGGGAACCTCGATTCCAAAACCGGCGAAGAGATCATGAGGCTGTTTGAGAATCTGTACGATGCCGGTCATACCATCATCGTAGTGACCCATGAGCAGGACGTGGCCAGGCACAGCCGCAGGATCATCAACCTGTTCGACGGTATGATTGAAAGTGATACCAACGTCGCCGAACCGGTGCTGGCCAACGGCAACCATGCCGTTGCATCGGAGTAACCATGCCGCTGCATCGGAGTAACCATGCCGTTGCATCGGAGTAATCATGCCGCTGCATCGGAGTAATCATGCCGCTGCATTGGAGTAATCATGCCGTTGCATCGGAGTAACCATGCCGTTGCATCGGAGTAATCGTAACCGCGGCGGTTTGTCAGGCCGGTTCGGGCAACTCCGCCTGGTCCGCATGAGCCATTGCACCCGAACGGGAACGGGACCGGAAGTGTTACCTTCTGCATGAGTACACAGCGCTATCCAGTTTATGATGTGATTGTTGTCGGGTCCGGCATGGGAGGTCTCACCACGGCCTCCCTTCTGGCCCGGGACGGCTTCCGTGTACTGGTCCTGGAAGCATCCCATCTGCCCGGGGGATGCAGTTCATCCTATCCCCGCAAGGGCTTTGTGTTTGAATCCGGCGCCACTACGCTGATCGGGTTCGACGAGCACCAGCCGCTGGTCCGGTTGGAAAAGATGCTCGGGATCACACTGCCCAAAGAGCCCATCGATCCACCCATGACCGTCCGCATGAACGGCGAGGTGATCACCCGCTATACCGGCCGTGAGGAGTGGATTGCCGAGGCTGTCCGGGCATTTGGCAACGAGGCGGGCCAGCGCCGCTTCTGGGAGCTGGCCTTCCGTGTCAGCGACACCGTCTGGCGTGTGTCGGAAAAGAACATCTACTTCCCGCCGCAGAACCTGCGCGAATGGCTGGAACTTGCTGTGAGGAACCGGTTGAAGGATATCCCGGTGCTGCGTTACGCCTTTCAGTCCGTCGGAAAAGTCATGCGGACCTGCGGGGTGGACACCCACGCCTTCCGCTCGTTCATTGACGAGCAGCTCATGATCACCGCACAAAGCAAAAGCGAGGACACCCCGTTTCTTTTCGGAGCGCCCGGACTCACCTATACCAGCTGTACCAATTACTACGTGCCCGGCGGCCTGCTGAAAATGGTTCAAACCCTGGAAGAATACATCCGTTCCCGGGGAGGGGATGTACGCTGCCGAAACAAGGTGGTGCGCATCCAGACACAGGAAGAATATCTGCAGGAAAAGGATGCTGACACAGCGGGGGCCGATGAAGCACCGGATATCGGTTATGTGGTCAGTACCACATCCTCCCGCTATTTTTCCCGGAAGCTGGTCACCAATCTGCCGGTATGGAATCTGCCTGCCATCACCACGGGTGCAAGAAAAGAGTGGTTTGAAAAGCAGGCCTCCCGGTTCCGGCACGCCTGGGGCGCTTTTGTCATGGGTATTGCGGTAAAGGACTCGTTTCCGGAAGATATCACGCTGCACCATCAGATCCATCTCGACAAGCCCATGCCGCATACCGGTGCCGAGTCACTGTTCGTCAGCATTTCCGCCGGCAGTGATACGGCCCGGGCGCCGGAGGGATTTCGGGTGCTCAATATCTCCTGCCATACCGGAACCGACGTCTGGTTCGGCAAGCCGGAGGAGTATGACCGTGCCAAGGCCGAAACCAGGGAGGCCATTCTGTCTGTTCTGGAAGAGAGGCTGCCCGGGTTCCGGATGGAAAACGTCCAGGTGCAGTTCGAGGGCACTCCGGTCACCTGGCAGAACTGGGTCCACCGTCACCGCGGCAGGGTGGGAGGCATTCCCCAGAGCATGAAACGATCTCTTATGGACTGGCCGCCGGCCCGCACTCCTTTCAAGGGATGGTATCTCACAGGTGATACCGTATATCCCGGACAGGGTATCCCCGGCGTCACGCTCGGCGGGATCAACGCCTACTGGCGGGTGGTTTATGAGCAGTCCCGCGCGGGCATTTTCCGTGAATAAGTCCTATATTAACTTTCTTACATTATTTTCTGACAATCAAACAAAAATCACCCTGATTTGAGCTATCAAGGCAATTCATACCATTCCACCAGTTTTTCCCTGTTTCCACCGGCAGTCAAGCACCTGCTGATCATCAACCTGCTGGTCTTTCTCGCGCTGTTCACTCCGGGATTGGGGCAGTATGTTTTCGGTCTCGGAGCGCTCTGGCCCCTGAGCCATCCCAATTTCATGCCATGGCAATTCATTTCGTACATGTTTCTGCACGGTGGATTTGCGCATCTGTTCTTCAACCTGTTTGCGCTTTGGATGTTCGGGCAGAGCATTGAGAACCTGTGGGGCACAAAACGGTTCGTTATCTATTACTTTATCACCGGAATCGGTGCGGCATTGATCCATATCCTGGTCACCGGCGCCAACGTGCCGATGGTCGGTGCTTCGGGTGCGGTCTTCGGAATCCTGCTGGCTTTCGCCATGATGTTCCCGAACCGGCCCATTTTCCTCATTTTCCTGCCCATACCCATCAAGGCCAAGTACTTCGTCATCTTCTTCGGAGCGCTTGAACTGTTCAGCGGTGTTACCAGCCTTCAGACCGGTATCGCACATTTCGCGCACCTGGGTGGCATGGTGGTCGGTTACATCCTGATCCGGCTGTGGGGCATCAAGGGAAGATACGAATGAGCATGTTTGTCAACATGATCTGATCAGCAGCATGATCCCGATATCATAATAAAAGGAACCGGCCATGTCCACGTATGATGACAGTTTCGGAAGCGCCCTGAAGAGAGGCTACCTCAGCCTGCCCTCGGCCCTGCGGGTGATCCTGCTGCTCAATGTGGTGATATTTCTCGTACAGACGCTGTTGTTTACCTTTGGCGCAGGGGCGCTGGTGAACTGGGTCATCGGCACGTTCGGATTCATCCCGACCTGGCAGACTTCGCTGCTGCAGCCCTGGCGCCTGGTCACCTACATGTTTCTGCACGGTTCGGTGCTTCATGTGGCGTTCAACATGCTCTGGCTCTGGTGGATGGGGCGGCCGGTCGAAGAACAGCTCGGGCCGCGCAATTTTCTGGTAATCTATTTCGGTTCGGGGATCGGCGGGGCCCTGATCAACCTTGTGTTCAGTCCGTTTTTCCCCGCCACCGTTACCATAGGCGCTTCCGGTGCGGTATTCGGGATGATGGTGGCCTTTGCCATGCTGTTCCCCCGGGTCCCGATCATGCTGCTCTTCTTTCCGCCTATCCAGGCGCGCTTTCTGGTGGCCGGACTGATTGCCATCGACCTGCTTTTCATCTCCTCGGGCGACAATGTGGCGCGCATCGTGCATCTGGGCGGGGCACTCTGGGGCTACATCCTGGTGAAACTGTACTGGCAGGGATACCATTACGATCTCTGGTTTGAGCAGTGGAAGCAGCGGTTCAAATCCAAAAAACCGGCCGGATCCACCCGCTCGGCATCACAAGGTCCGGGCAGGCCTTCCATGCGCAAAGTGACCGATGCCGAGATCGTGGAGGAATACAGCCAGGATGAGCTGGACCGGATCCTGGACAAAATTTCCAAGTCCGGTTACGAAGGTCTGACAGCCGAAGAAAAACGGCTGCTTTTTGAACTAAGCAAGAAGAATTGAGGTTTTGTACAGTGCTGCCGGCAGGGTGCGGAATGCTCCGGGCAGGCAACGCACTCCACACACTTCAAAAATCGCCAACTCACCATAATCGATTACGCTCGTGATGAACCGCAGAAAATCCATTGCCGTCAACGTCGGCGGCGTCACCGTCGGGGGAGATGCCCCGGTGGTGGTCCAGTCCATGACCAATACCGATACCGCCGATATCCCCGAAACCATTGAGCAGGTGCACCGTCTGGCCGCGGCCGGTTCGGAGCTGGTGCGTATCACGGTCAACAACAAGGAGGCGGCCATGGCCGTGCCGGCGATTGTCGAGGGGCTCGACAAGCGCGGGGTGAAGGTGCCGCTGATCGGCGATTTCCACTTCAACGGACACGTGCTGCTCACCGAATACCCGGAAACGGCGCGTCTGCTGGCCAAGTACCGGATCAACCCCGGCAACACCGGTACGCGCTCGCGCGACAAGAACTTTGTGACCATCATTGAACAGGCCATCAAGTGGGACAAGCCCGTGCGCATCGGGGTGAACTGGGGCTCGCTGGACCAGCAGCTGCTTGCCGAGCGGATGGACCAGAACAACATGCTTCCCGAGCCCAAATCCGCCAAGGAAGTGATGATGGATACGATGATCGAAAGCGCCATGCGCTCCACGGCCCTGGCCGAGGAGGTGGGGCTGCCGGCGGACAGGATCATTGTCAGCTGCAAGCTTTCCGGCGTGCAGGATCTGATCGAGGCGTACACCCGCCTGTCAACGATGATCGACTATCCGCTTCACCTGGGACTCACCGAGGCCGGCATGGGCATGAAGGGCATCGTGGCCAGCACGGCGGCCCTGTCGGTATTGCTGCAGCAGGGAATTGGCGAAACCATACGGGTCTCGCTCACTCCGATGCCCAATGGCGACCGCACCGAAGAAGTGCGCGCGTGCCAGCAGATCCTGCAGTCGCTCGGCATCCGCAATTTCATCCCGCAGGTGGCGGCGTGTCCGGGCTGCGGACGCACCAAGAGCACCTACTTCCAGGAACTGGCCGACGAGATCCACAATTACATCGTTGAAATGATGCCCATCTGGCGCAAGGTCTATCCCGGCGTGGAAGACATGCACGTGGCCGTGATGGGATGTGTGGTCAACGGTCCGGGCGAATCCAAGCAGGCCAATATCGGCATTTCGCTGCCCGGTACGTTCGAGGAGCCCAAGGCCCCGGTGTACGTTGACGGCGAATTCCATTCCACGCTCACGGGCGACCGGATCGGCGAGACCTTCCGGAAGATGCTCGATGATTATATCGTCTCCCGCTACGGGAAAAAGCAGGCGGCCGAAACCGAAGCGTGAGGCCCCTGCCATCCGGCTTCCGTCTCTGAGAATAACGGACCACATCGGGTCATTTGCCACGCTGCCTCTTTCATTGCCGGAGCGTTATCCACCCGTTTTCTGAAACACGCGTTTCCTGTACGGAGGCCGCAAAGAAAGCGCTATCATTACGTTAAAAAAATTACAAAAAGTATTTGATTATGTAAGCGCTTTCATTATATTGTGATAACATTTGCGTCATATTCGCTTAAAACGCGATTTTCGAATTCCTCCACAGTTACAGGTACCATGCCAGAATTTTCAATTCGCAGGATTGCTGCCGCAGTTCTCACCGGACTGGTGACCGTTGCGGCTGTATTTGCGCTGTCATTCTGTTCTAGAGATGCGAAGGAAGAGCCGGTGCCGGCGCTGGCCGAGATCGGTTCCTACCAGGTGAGCGATGAGGAGTTCCTGGGTGCTTTCCGGAATGTATTTGAACGATCGGGACGCGCCCTGAATGTCACCCCGACCCTGCTTCGGGAAATCCTGGACCAGCGGGTCAATTTCTATGCGGCCGTGCAGTACGGGGTGGACAATAACTGGCATGAGGACCACGAGGGCACCTACCAGAAGAATCTGATCTACCGCCAGGTGATGATGGATGAGTTCAAGCGCCAGCATATTGCCCGTGACGTATCAATTGAAGAGCGCGATCTGCAGGACCTTTTCCTGCGTTACAACACACACCTGCGCGCCTCTCATCTGTACGCGCCCGATCGCGAAACCGCCGACTCGCTCTATCAGCTGGTTGCCGAAGGCGTGCCCTTCGAGCAGCTGGCCGCCGACATCTTTGAATCGCAGTCGCTGCGTGAGTCGGGCGGGGACCTCGGCTACTTCACGGTGGATGATATGGATATCGGATTCGAGTACGCAGCCTTTTCACTGCCGGTCGGCGAAATCTCCGAGCCGGTCCGCACCACGCGCGGTTTCAGCATCATCAAGGTGACCGACCGCATCACCACCCCGATCATCACAGAGTACCAGTATGCCGAAAACAGGCAGCGCATCCGTGAACTGGCCGTGCAGCAGAAAACCGAGCTTCGCCGGCGTTCGCACATGGATGAGGTCATCGACGGATTCCGGTTCGACCAGGAACTGGTGGATGCGCTTTGGGAGCAGATGGACGGTCTCATGCACCTGGATCCGGTGGCCGACGTGGAGCTGGGAGATTTCCGCTCACGGGTCCCCGCAGACTGGCATGATCGTGTGATAGGTTCCTACAACGGATTTGAACTGACAGTCGGAACCTTCCTGCAGGAGGCCTACTTCACCCCGCTGCAGAACCGCGAGCAGATCCGGTCCGACCGCAGCTTCCGCAATCTGGTGGAAGGGGTTGCCTACCGTGCGTATGCCATCCAGGCCTACCAGAACGGTCCCAGTTACGATGAAACCGAAGTGGCGCTGTCCGTCGAAAACACGTTCCAGAATTACCTGAACCGCAGGCTTTACCAGGCGCTCAAAGAGCAGGCACAGATCGCCGAAAGTGCCAAACGGCAGGAATTTGAAACCAACCGCAGGAACTATGTGCATCCGCGGGAAGTGAACCTGGCCGAGCTGGCTGTCAGGGACATGGACACTGCCGAAGAGGCTTACCTGGCTATCCGGGACGGGATGTCCTTCCGCGATGCCCTCGAAAAATACGGATTTGATGAAGAAGCCAAGCTGGCCGGCGGGGAGATCGGGTACACCCCGGTCACCCATTTCGGTACCATTTCGCCGTCCCTGGCAAACATTCAACCCGGCGAGATTGCCGGACCTTTTGAAATGCAAAGTGATGTGATCTTCCTCTTTAAATGTCTGGGCGTGCGTGAGGCGCACCCCATGACATTTGAGGAAGCACAGCCCCTGATTGCCGGGCATCTCACCGAAGAATTTGTAATGGGTGAACGCAAACGGATCATTCAGGAAACCCTTGACCGTCACGACGCCAGGATCCACTATGAGCGTATCAGTGACGTTGAATTGCACCTTTAGAAACAGCAACAGGATGAATCACCCAAACAGGCATACCGGCAGGAATAACCGAAGCATATCCCGTAATGCCGTATGGAAACTTCATCGGACTTTTGAAATTAAAACCGATACAGACAGATGAACCACGTTTACGCATCTTTCCTCTTATTATTGATCCTTCTTGTCAGCAGTGCTCCGGTCCTGGCGCAGGCGGGATTCATTTCCGGCCAGGTTACCGATGCCACCGATGGTGAGCCGCTGATCGGTGCAAATGTCCTGATCGATGGGACTACGATGGGCGCATCCACCAATCTGGACGGAAACTACCGGATTCTGAACGTGCGTCCGGGCACCTATACCATCGTGGTCCGGTACGTCGGATATCAGACCCAGTTTATCGAAAATGTTCTGGTGCAGAGCGACCTGCGGACCAACCTCGATATCGAGATGCAGGAGGAGGTGTTTGAAGGGCAGGAGGTCGTGGTTCAGGCAACACGTGACGTGGTGACACGCGACCGTACCAGCTCGGAGTCGCGCGTATCACGCCAGCAGCTGGACGCCATGCCGGTCCAGGAGGTGGGCGACGTGCTCAGTCTTCAGGCCGGGGTCACCCAGAGCAGCACCGGCCAGATCCACATCCGCGGCGGCCGCGCCACCGAGGTGGCGTACATTGTGGACGGGATACGGGTCACCGACGATTTTGACCGTTCCCTTGGTGTGCGACTCGAAAACCAGAACATCGAGGAGCTGCAGGTGGTCTCGGGTGCCTATAACGCCGAATACGGACAGGCGATGTCCGGGATCATCAATATATCCACCCGTGCCGGGACCAATAATTTTCAGGGTTCTTTCCGGACATGGGCGGGTGATTACCTGTCGCCGGACAGGCACCTTTATGACGGCGTTGCGCACAGTCTGACCGAACTGCGGCCGTCCAACCAGTACAATTTCGAGGGCACGCTGGCCGGCCCGATCGTCCGGGACCGGCTGACCTTTTTCGTGAGCGGCCGCTATTTCAATACGGATGGCTGGTTCAACGGCCGCAATGCCTACACGCCGTACGGACCCATGCTTCCGGGCACAGACCGGTTTGGACGTCCGGAATACCCGAGAGTTCCGGCCGACAATCCCGTGAACCGGTTCGGTGACCGGATAGATGGCGAGAAGCCCTGGATCACCATCATCAGCGAAGACGACCAGTGGATCTACTACACCGATTCGGGTGAGCGGGACAGCACCCTGGTGCCCCTTCAGCAGTTTTCTTCATTCACCGGCCAGTACAATCTGCAGTGGAATGTGTTCCGCGGATTCCGGGTCAACCTGATCGGCAACTACTCGGTGGAAGAGGGGGATGTCGGTGTCGGGCACACCATGCGCCTGATACCCGATGGTATCTCCACCTTTGACCGTACCCGTTTCTACAACAACCTGCGGATCACTTTTACCCCGAGTGCGAATACCTATTTCAACATCAACACCGCCATGCGCTACAGCAATTTTGAGCAGCGGCTGTTTGATGATCTCAATGACCCCCGCTATTTCAACTTTGACCGGGTATCGGAGCTGCCTCCCCGTTATG
>RECX01000212.1 GCA_007693825.1 Balneolaceae bacterium | reverse complement strand
TCGTGCACCGCGAGAAGGCCTACGAATGGGGCCGGCGCCTGTGCAGCAAGCTCAAAAAGCTGATCCCGCGCCAGATGTATGAGGTGGTGATCCAGGCGGCCATCGGATCCAAGGTAATCTCGCGCGATACGGTAAGGGCGCTGCGGAAAGATGTGACGGCCAAGTGCTACGGCGGCGATATCACGCGCAAGCGCAAACTTCTTGAAAAACAGAAGGAGGGCAAAAAGCGAATGAAACAGGTGGGCACCGTCGAGATCCCGCAGGAGGCGTTTCTGGCCGTGCTATCCATGGACGATGCCTGATGCGGGCAACAACCGCACATCCACAAGAACGCACATCCACAAGAATGCATATCCGCAAAAACGCAGATCCAAAGAACGAGTATCCACAAGAATACATACCCACAAGAACGAATCAACCGGGCGAAAGAACAAGAGCAAAAGTAATGCAAAAGTGTAAAAAAAACTGTTGGATGCGGATGGCCGCGGTCACGGCGCTTGCCGTAACAGGGCTGATGTGCGTGCCGGCCGGACAGGCACTGTCGGGCAGCAAGGCACTATCGGGCAGCAAGGCACTAACGGGCGGAAACGCCGTTTCGGAAGCTGTGGCACAGCAGAACCAGCCCCGCGACCTGCTGGCCGAGCCGGAAATCGTGAAGGTCTCCCGGGCCGACCGGGCCGGGTTCCAGCGACGGTTCGGCAATGTGCAGTGGACCGGTGCGGGATTTGAGGGAAGTACGGTAATCGACCGCATCCCCACCCGCGAACTGCGTGCCCGCCTCCAGAAAGTGTATGGCGATCCGTCCCAGAAACTCAGGGACCTGATCGATGGCGCAAATTTCCGTCCGGGACACTATATTCAGTTCGAATACTGGTTCGTTGTAAATGACGAGATTCCCCTGATGGTGCTCGATATCGACGGTCCCTTCGGAAACGGCCTTGTTTTTGCCGGTGCCAGCAGGTACGTGGACCTGATGCCCGAGATCAAACGGACGCTTTCGGGCAAACTTATGGGTATCACGGAACTTGGGGAGTACGAGGACCACTACTATGACATAAATGAGCAGCAGTGGTACCTGGTCCGGTATCACGATGGCAGTTTTACCAATGAAAAAATATCGCGACCGCGCAACCTGAGATGACTGTGCGCAACGCAGTGCTCGAACATGCAAGTGCATACCTTTTCCGGCACCGATAAACGGTCCGCCATTTAATCTGAAAACACCAAAGAATACCGACTTGGCAGAGAAGAAAGAAGAAAACAAAAAAAAGCGTCAGGACCGGCGCAAGGCTCTGGAAGACAGAACCAGGCAGGACACCACCAAGGCAAAATCCTGGGCGCGTGAATGGATGGATGCGCTTATTTTCGCCGCCGTTGCAGCGCTGATCATCCGGGCTCTTTTCCTGGAAGCGTTCCGGATCCCGACACCGTCCATGGAATCCAGCCTGATGACCGGCGATTTCCTGCTGGTATCGAAAGTGCATTACGGCGCGCGGACCCCCATGTCCGTCGGCATTCCCTTCACGGGAATATATATTCGGGGGCTTGAAGTGCCATGGTTCCGGATGCCGGGATTCATGGATGTGCGCCGGGGCGATATTCTGGTGTTCAATTATCCGGTGGATGATGGTGTCGTTTCACAGAAAACCAACTACATCAAACGGGCTGTTGCCGTGGCAGGCGATACCATGGCCATCCGGAACAAGGTATTTTACATCAACGGACAGCCCGAAGAGATGGAAGAGACGTTCGAGCAGCATTATCACGTGACCGTGCGGGAGCGCTTGCGGCTCAGCGAGGGCAAAGTCCGCGCGGCGGGTGGACGTGTGCTGCCGTCTCCGGGCGACGCCTACAGGATCAACATGACGGCTTCAGTTGCCGATGAAATGGAGCGCTGGCCCGAAATTGAACAAGTGGAACCGCTGGTTCTGCCGATATCCTTCAACGACAATGCCCGCCAGCCCTTTACTTTTGCCCAGGGATTCCGTGGCAACTATCACCATATGCCGGAAATTGTCATTCCATTCGAAGGGCAGACGGTCACCCTGAGCGACCGCAACTGGCATATGTACAGTGATATCGTCACCCGTTTTGAGCGCAACGAGGTCAGCCGGGCCGGTGAGCGTTTCGTGATCAACGGAGACACGACCAGCCAGTACACCATCCAGCAGGACTATTACTTCCTGGTCGGCGACAGTCGCGACAACAGCGAGGACAGCCGGTTCTGGGGCTTTGTGCCGGACGATCACGTTGTGGGCCGCGCCTGGATCATCTATTTCTCGTGGGATGGAGAACGCATGCTGCCCAGATTCCGTCGCTTCCTGAACCGGATCAACTGACAGTGTGCCTGCCGGGCTCGAGAAGCTGTTCCTCCAAAAAACGGATTACCCGCTCCGTGGCAGAACGGTCGTGTGATGAAAAATAAAGATCGCGGACCCGTGCTCGTTCCTCCTGATAGCCATCGGTGCGGTTCAGCGTCTTCTCCAAAGCATCCAAAAGGTCTTTCTGAGTGAAAGCCGATGGACCGGGTGCTATCTGCTCATAGGGCAGCGGCAGCCCGCGTTCGTAAGTGTCGAGGTCATAAGGCAGCAAAACGACGGGGATATCCAGAAGCAGCCCTTCGATATAGATGCTGCTGTAATCGGACATGATCACATCGGTAACCGGAAGCAGCTCAAAAACATCCTCAATGGTTTCCTGTCCGCCGGGCACAAAACGGGGGCTGATCCGGCGGTAGGGACGCATATCCAGCCCTTCATTGGGATGGGCGCGCAATGCCATGAGGGCATCGTGCTCATCCAGCCAGCCGGCGATGGCTTCCAGGTCCCGGTCATCAAACGGGAACCAGCGGGTCCGCTTCACCCGTCGAAACGTCGGGGCATAAAGGATGAGTTTTTGCGCTTCGGGAGCATCGGGCCAGAAACGGGTGAGCGTCCGGGATGGCGGATGAGTTTTACCGGTGCTGTTTCCGGAGGCAGCGTCATGACGGGAGGCGGCATCATAGGCCGGATACCCGGTTTCGAGGAAAAGCTCCGGGGGTATGTTGAAGCGTGAAGAAAACAGCTCTGTGACCAGCGGAGAGGAAGAGAGGAAATGGGTAATCGGACGAAAACGGTATTCCAGGATTTTCCTGTGCAGAAAGGTTGGCTTTTTTTCACTGTGCGGCCGCAGGTATTCGCCCCTTTTTGTAGGCAGGCCGTGGTAGGTCTGGATGATCAGCGCGTGTCTTGGCAGACGCAGGAACGGGTAGTCGCTGGTACCATGGGTCAGGAAAACGGCACCAGCCCGGCGCAGCGTCCTGATACCGGCCAGGGAGTGCATGAGCATGGCCCGGTCATCACCGAACGACTCCCGGATATCACGCACCAGCATCGGGTTGCGGCTCAGCCAAACGGGTTTCAACACCGGGTGCTCACAAAGTTTTTCAAACAGGATGCGGGTGTTGCCCCGGTACCCGTCCCCGTGAAAAGATGTCAGGATAATGCTGCATGGATCGATTTCGCTCTTCCCGGAAAGTACGCACGACAGCAGGCCTGCCGCCCATTGTATCGGATATGCTGTTTTATGGCTTGCCATTCAAGCTGTTGTGAGCTGTGCCATTCATGCTTTTTTGAGGCATGGCATTCATGCTGCTTTGCGACTTGCGATTCATGTTGCATTGCGGCTTGCCATTCATGCTGGTTTGCAATTTGCCGTTCATGTTGGTTCGCAATTTGCCGTTCACAAGGGCAGAGAGATTGTTTGCAGCGCTGATACTGGTGAAATTCCGGTTTGCCCGGTCGAGATCGACTTCCGAATCGATTTCATCCCACCAGGAATCAGAAAAATCGGCCATTTTCAGTCGGATGGCCCCCTCATCCACAAGGTCACGGATGGCCGCCTCATAAAAACTGTCGACGTTGCCGGCCGCAAGTTTTTTTTCAAGAGCAGGATGAACGGCCCTCCATGTTTCCCGGGAAAACGAATAGATGTTTACCGTTTTATACGTGAAAGCGTCGGGAGGGGCCGGATCGTTGATGAACAGCGATGCAAGATGTCCGCAGGCAGTGACCGTGGCGGTGGTGCCGGAGTGCAATTCCGGATTGTACCGGTCCAGGGCAATGCGATCCGGACGGCACAGTTCTGCAAGCACGTCCGGTTCGAAGATCAGGTCCGACTCCAGGAGCAGGAAGGGTTCATCCACAAATTTTCCGGCGAACCAGAGCGTATAGATGTTGTTGGTGCTGTCGTATTGGTCATTGAAGACGGTTTCAACGTCCAGCGGTGTATCGTACTGCTCCAGGAATTCATCGATCAGTTTGTGGCGATAACCGGTAATGATCACGAATCGCCTGAATCCCCGGACCTCGAGCGCCTCCAAGACGTGGGCAAGAAGAGGTTTTCCGCCCACTTCCACCAGGCATTTGGGGATTTTCTCCGTGTGGGGACGAAGCCTGCTGCCCGTTCCGGCTGCAAGCATCAGAGCGGTAGTGATCCGGTTGCCGCCGGTCGGACCGGCTTGTCTGTTTTTTTCGGGTGGATGATACCGGGATGCCATGTGAAGTACCTGTGGGCTTAAAAAGCGTGCATGTGCCTAAAAGTATACACGGTAGAGCAGATTGACATTTCGTCCGGGCTCAGGGAAAAGCTCCTTGATCCGGGAGAGATGGTTGTAGTACTCCTCGTTGAGCAGGTTGTCGAGCCGCAGGGAGATGGTATGCAGCAGCCCGGCGTGGGTGAAGCGGTACTGTGCATGAAAATCCAGAACGGTATAAGCGCCGGTCCGGGTTTCGAATTCACCGAGCCGCTCCTGGGCCGATCCGTGGCGCATGCGGCCGCCCAGACTCAGTGCCCCGGGCGCCCAGTTGGCGCCGAGAGAGAATGTCAGCGGCGGGATCATGGGAAGGGGTGCCGTGTCGCCTTCAAAGCCGGTGATATCCGACTCGGCTTCGTCCACATTGCGCCGGCCGTAGGTGTAGCTGACCATGCCGTCCAGGGCAATGTTACGCCTGAGCCGCAGTTCCGCCGAACCTTCGAACCCGTACATGAGCGCTTCCACGCCTTCAAACCGGTACTCCATGAGTGTGGGATCGGTGCTGCTGGGCCTGCCGGTGTTGCGGGGATAGATGTAGTTGGAGAAGGCGTTGCGGTAGACGGAACCTTTGAAACGGGTGCGGTTGCTGCGTTGTGATACGAAAAGTTCGGTTCCCAGTCCACGTTCCGGATTGAGCCGCGGGTTGCCGATCTCGAACGAATAGGCGGCCAGATGCGGTCCCAGTGAGTAGAGCTCGTCCATGGTGGGTGCACGGAAAGAGTGCATCACCGTGGAGCCGGCCTGCCATCCGCGGCCCAGATCATAGGCGACCGAGGCCGACGATGCCAGACCCGTTAAGGTCCGCCGCCGGATCTCGCCGATGACCAGGCTGGTACGCTCCCTTTTGGGACGGGCATGGTGCATGTCCAGACGCAGTCCCGCATCCACTTTCCAGGGTCCGAACCGTGCGCTCTGGATGGCAAAAGCCGCGCCGGAAAGGCCGGTTGCGTCGAGCGTGCCGCGATCCAGGACCAGGTAATCCTGGAATTCGCCCCACACGCCGACGGTGCCTTCCTCGAAAAAGCCGATGCCCTTGTGGCGTCCCGTGACAGCCGCATTGGCGGTATGGGCGGTGTATTCGGTGCCGATGATCTCCGGGGATTCAAATTCCTTGTGGTGGTAGTAGCGGTAGGAGAAACGGGTCTCTACCGACTCGAAAAAGCGCCCGTCATAGACGAATTCCGAGCGGGACTCGGCCTGAAGCCGGGCCATCTCAATATCCACACCGTCCGGATGTCCGCCGCCGGGATCGGGCGGGATGCCGTAGCGGCTCAGGTAGGAGGTGAGCGCCAGGCCGGTGTACCCCCACGGACGGATGTAGCTGAGCGCGGCGCCACTGTTGGTGGACCGGATGAACGTATTGTCGATGCGGCCGTTTGGGGTGCGGTAGTCCTCGCCGTAACGCCCGTTGAGATCCAGGTTGAGCATCAGGTCGCTGCCGACGGGCATCTTCAGGTTGCCGGAGCCGGATAATCCGTTGTTTACACTCGAGCCCAACAGGGAAGCATCACCGGTAAGAGTGGACCGGCGGGATGTGGGGATCTGGTCGCGCACCACGTTGATCACCCCGCCGATGGCATTGGATCCGTAAGCCAGGGCGGCCGGACCCCGGGCGATCTCTATCTCGTTGGCCGTGATCGGATCGATGGTCACGGCATGGTCGGCCGTGGTGTTGGATACGTCGCCGGTACGTTCGCCATCCTGCAGGATTAGCACCCGCGAGTCGCCCAGGCCCCGGATCACCGGACGTGACGGCGCCGCTCCCATGGCCCGCTGGGCGAAACCCGGCTGGCTGGCAAGCGTTTCGGACAATGTGCTGCCCAGGTTCTTGCGCAGTTCCATGCCGATCACCGTGATGGAGGCATTTTCCAGATGTGAACCACGCAGTTCGCCGGGACGCCCGATGATCTCAATGGTGCGTCCGCTCAGCGTTGCGGGCTGCATGATGACCTCCAGCTTCGGCGGCTCATCCGAATCCAGGTCAATGGTCCGCTTCTGGTCGGTGTAACCGATGCGGTGGAGGAACAGGGTGTAGGTTCCCTGCGGAAGGTTGCTGATCTGGAATTGTCCCTCGCGATCGGATGTGGCCGTACGGTTGATCTCCTCAAGGTGAAGGTAGACATACGCCACCGGATCGCCGGTTTCGGCGTCGAGGATACGTCCGTTCAGTGACACGACTTTGAGAGCCGACGCTTCGGCTGTGGACGGATGCATCACCAAAGATGGCAGCATCATCACAGCAAGAAACATCACCAGGGTCAGCAAAGAGAGGGAGCTGCGCATTTGAGCAGGAATATTACAGGTTTGGCGGCGACACCCACCGGTTGGCGATGAGCGTCTCTGCCCCGGGCAGTGGTTGTGTGTTTAGCGGGACTGGTTGTCAGTCGTTTTCAGAATCCTCCACCCTGACCTGGAAGGCACGTGAAGTGAAATCGGAGTGTCCACCATGCCAGAGATCGAACTGTATTGTGGTGGTTCCGACCTGGTTTCCGGTCAGCCGGAACGACCATTCGCCGCCAGCTGCAGGATGCGTAATACCCAGCACATCGGAATTCCCGATGGTGTGACGGAGCGAGTATCCACTGCGTTCCGGAGTGAAAGGCGTGCCGTCATCCCCCAGAAACTGGACGCTGATGGTTTCGGTGGTGGAGCCGACCGGGATGCTGATGGCATCACCTGTGGCATAGGTTATGTTTTCCTGTTCCTGGGCGGCAATCATCTGTCCATCCACCGAGAGAACGACACCGATGGCCGAGTAGTGATCGTGTCCGCTGCCGCAGGCACCCAGGAAAAGCAGGCTGCCGGCAAGAGTGAAAAAAAGAGTCGAAAAAGAGAGTTTGCGTATCATGGTATTCAGCTTTTTGTGTGTTTGTCAGTGATTTTAAAGAAAATGCAGTACTGGTCCGCTTGAAATGTGCATTTGTCCCGGAATTGAGAGAAATCTTGTGGATGGGTCTCTTGCAAATAACACCAGCAAGGAAAGCTTGGCAGGAACGCCGGATACAGATACCGGCCACATGTTGGTATCAGTATCACAAAGTTCGCAGCGGTATGAAACCGAACGCATCAAACCGCAAGTACAAGGCTGCAAGTATCAAGCCGTAAGGATCAGGCCTGGAGTATCAGGCTGCAACGATCAGGCTTGGAGTATCAGGTTTCATCAATCAGGCTGCCAGGATCAGGCAGCAAAGATTGGTACACAAGAGAGATGCGACGGACGAATCGGTCCGTTTGAGCCGGGATCAGGCGAAGAGAGGCGGGGCCCGGCCGTACCAGTCA
Source organism: Balneolaceae bacterium (assembly GCA_007693825.1). GTDB lineage: Bacteria > Bacteroidota > Rhodothermia > Balneolales > Natronogracilivirgulaceae > SKNL01. The sequence goes on along the minus strand of RECX01000212.1, from coordinate 3,041 downwards.
AAGGAGATGCGGAAGAGGGGGTTGGTCTGATAGTGCTGCAGCGCCATCCCGGCAGCGCCGAAGGTCATTCTGGCATGAACAGCTTCCGCAGTGATGGTCTGGCAGACCACCGAGCAGAAAATACAGTCGTGGAGATCATGCATATTCTGGACGACCACGTTTGATCCGTGGTCACACGTGGTAATATCGTGCACGTGCACGGCAGAAACCGTCGACGCAAAAGCAATTGCGGCAGCGGCAACCAGTGTCTTGAAAATATCCAGTTTTCGACGCATTCGTCCTTTCTGTGTTGTAAAAAGCGATGCTTATTCAGTTAGTAAATATACACTATCCGCGTGGATTGACAAAGCTAAAAACGCAACTTTCTTTCACTAACGCATTTTATCCAGCCGCATTGCGGTCAGGGTGAAAAAAAATGTTTTTTCAATTCCATTGTGTTAGTTTGGATATGTAAGCGCTTACAGATTTTGGTTTATTGTATCACATACCATTTTCACGGCCAAGCGGACAAACCCATCCACCAAAAATCTATTCCACAAAGCCTGGAAAGCGCCGGCCGTATCCTCACCTGAAATATGCTCCTGATCAGGTGAATAGCGAAACATCGGAAAGACCGGCTCATGATCGGCGTCCCGCACTCATTGGCCGGATTACATTTTTTTTGATAAAGAGAGCAATGGTATTTGACTCATAGCAAAAAAAAACATATATATACTAATATAAAACAGTACTTTTGAACTAAGTTGCTGTTACATATTCGGTATAACATAAACCAGGGATTAATATGTCTTCCCGCTCATGTGTAACTGATCTCAATGGTTCTGTCAGAGAATATCACAAGGCTGTTAACTGAAGCATCAGAGGGAAACAGCACGGCTGAAAAACAGCTGATGGATTTGGTGTATAATCAGCTTCATGTTCTGGCGCAAAAAAACCGGCAGTTCTGGACGGGCAACGAAACGCTCAATACTACGGCCCTGGTGCACGAGGCCTATATCAAGCTTATCCAGCAGAAAGACAAGAACTGGGAAAACAGGGTGCATTTTTTCGCGTTTGCCTCCAGAGCAATGCGCTGTATACTGGTTGACCATGCAAAAAGGCAAAAAGCCGGAAAGCGCGGTTCCGGAGCGGAAAATATGCCGCTGAATGAAATGCTGCTCTGTCCAGAGGAGAAATCGGATGAAGTGATCGCTCTTGACGAGGCGCTGCAACGTCTTGCCGTCATTGATGAAGCTCACTCAAAAATCGTTGAATACCGTTTTTTCTGCGGATTCAATATCGAAGAGACGGCCGGATTGATGGGGATCTCGCCGGCCACGGTTAAACGCAACTGGAGCATGGCGCGGTCCTGGTTGTACCGGGAAATCAGGAGCAGTATCACCTGAGAAAGGATGTTTGCAGCTAACCAAGAAACGGGGGGGGCAAAACGGAAAAATCGAAAGCATACTGGGAACAGCTGAGTGACCTGTTCGCCGAGGCGTCACAGCTTGCCGTCGGGGAGCGGACAACCTTCCTTGATTTGCGCTGCAAGGACGAGGTGCTCCGCGCCGAGCTGGAATCCCTGCTCGAAGCCGACAATCCATCAGAGCAGTATTTTGAAGAATTGTCGCAGAGCCTGGTGGGAAAAGCACTGGATCAGATGGGGGATATGCCGCCTGACGGTGGCCTGGTGGGCCATTACCGGATCACCGGCAAAATTGGTCGTGGCGGGATGGGGACGGTCTACCAGGCCGAGCGTGCCGACAATACCTACAGGCGCAGGGTAGCCCTCAAGGTCTTGCGCCGGGGGTTGGATACCGATGATATCCTCACTCGTTTCCGCAGCGAACGGCAGATTCTGGCCCGTCTGAACCATCCCAATATCACGCACATGCTCAATGGCGGGGTTACTGGGGATGGGAGACCATGGCTGGCTATGGAATATGTGGAAGGGTTACCCATTACCGGATATTGCGACGCAAAAAAACTCTCCATCAATGAGCGTTTGGACCTGTTTCTTCAGGTGTGCGATGCGGTTCAGTATGCCCACCAGAATCTCGTGATCCATCGGGACTTGAAGCCTTCAAACATCCTGGTAACGCCGGAAGGCGTGGTGAAACTGCTTGATTTTGGTATTGCCAAGGTGTTGGTTGATACGGACAACCCTGGTCAACAGGCCATGATCACAAAAGCGGGCTCACAGCCGCTTACTCCGGGCTTTGCAAGTCCTGAGCAGTTACTGAACCAGCCTGTTGGCACAGAAAGTGATGTCTATTCTCTTGGTGCCCTGCTCTGTCTGCTCCTGACAGGCCGGCTTCCCTTTGAGGATAACAGTCTGGCTGCTGCGATGGAACGCCTGTCTGATCGGGAGGATGCGCCTCTTCCAAGCAGGATTATCGGCCGGTTATGGTCAGAAGAAAAGTACGGGATGTCTGAAGCAGACGGAACTATGGATGGATCTGAAATAGCAGGTGCAACCACCGGTGCGGTCGGAATGAGCAGGATCACAGTGGTCGCAGCAAATCGCGGACTGGATGTGGTCCGTCTGCAGCGCCGATTGAAAGGCGATCTCGACATTATTGCAATAACAGCACTCAAGGCCGAGCTTTCACGTCGTTATGCGACTGTCAAATCCATGGCCGATGACATCAGAAGGCACCTGAACAACCATCCTGTGTCGGCCCGGCCCGATGGATGGAGATACCGGTCCGGCAAATTCATCAGCCGGCATAAAACCGGTGTGGCAGTCGGCGTTCTGCTGCCTTTGATGATCATTACCGGCCTCTACTTGCACGGCGAACAGCTCGAAAAGGAACGCGACCTTGCCAGAACGGCCGCCGAACGTGCCGAAATGGAAGCGGAAAAGGCGCAGGAGGTCTCGGCTTTCCTTACCGGGCTGTTCCGGTCGGCCGATCCCTACGAAACCGCCGAAGAGCTGACTTCGATTGAATTGCTGGAACGCGGCCGGGAACAGCTTGCCGAAGTGCCCGAACCCACAGAAGTTACAGCTGAGATGTCGGCTGTGCTCGGCAACATCTACTACCGCCTCGGCCGCTATGATG
>RECX01000236.1 GCA_007693825.1 Balneolaceae bacterium | reverse complement strand
GGATTACGGTATATGACATCCTCGAATATCTTGCTTCGGGCATGAGCGTTGAAGATATTTTGCGGGATTTTCCGGAGTTGACGGAAGAAGACATCCGGGCATGTATTGCGTTTGCTGCTAACAGGGAACGGGAACTCACCAAAATTTCAGCTTGAAGCTATTATTTGATCAGAATTTATCCCATCAGCTCAAGGAAAATCTAAATGAACTCTTCCCCGGATCTATGCATGTCAAGGATTTTGGTATGGAAAAAAATAGTGATTCAGATATTTGGGATTTCTCAAAGAATAATGGCTTTACTATTGTATCGAAAGATTCCGATTTTCATCAGCGCAGTTTTGTTTTTGGGCACCCGCCTAAATTTATCTGGATAAAAAAGGGAAACTGTTCTACAGAGGAAATTATTTCAATTCTGCGGATTCATCATCAGGAGATAATGGCATTTGGAATGGATCCAGAGAGTTCTTTTCTCGTTTTTGAATAGTTATGAACTGTTGCAAAAGCCCGAATAGAACCGGGATAGCGTCGCATTGTATCCTAAACTGCCGGAGCCGTTTCAGGGTTCATGGGCATAATGGGCATGCTTTGGTCCAGCGTATGTGCGAACATCACTTTGATTCATTGCCTTCCCATTCTGAAAGGGGGGAGGCGGCCAACTCCCGCGAAGCAGAGAATATTTTATTGAAAAAAAATTACAACAGAAAAAAATTGAACAAAATGCCAGCTCATGAACTGAACCGATGAGCTGAGCCGATGAGCAACAATATACCCTATATGAAACAACTCGTCTTATTTCTGGTCCTTCTTTTCAGCTTCGGGACCGCAACCGCCCAGACCGTTACCGGTGTCGCCCTTGCCACCGCCACCGACCAGACCGACACCGGCGCTGCCCTGGCCACCGCCACCGCTCAGACCGTAACCGGCACTTTCCCCGGACTGGCCGGCACAGAAATACGGCTGGAAGGGTTCCGGGGCTTCGGCACCCATGTGATCAGTCGCGCCAATGTGACGGACGAGGGGACCTTCTCGCTGGCCTACCAGGCGGAACACATTGGCATGGGACGGCTGGTATCCTCCCGTGACCAATCGTTCATCGTTGTTCTTTCCGGGGAGGATATTCGTCTGGAGGGGGAATCCCTGGCGCACCCCGAAAGCATCGAAATCCTCGACAGCGAGGAGAACCTGATCTTTGAACGGTATGCCAGCGAACACCCCCGGCGCGAGCAGGCCCTGAGCGCATGGGTCTTTCTGGAGAACATCTATCGCGGCGACTCCCTGTTTGCCGTCCACGTCACCCCGCGACAGGCCATCGCCCGGGAGAAACAGCGCATCCGCGACGAAGACCAGGCCTTCCTGGATCAGCTGGACCCGTCCACCTACGTGCACTGGTACCTGCCGGTCCGCCGGCTGGTGAGCTCGGTCCCGGTGGTAGCGCAGCACCGCACCGATGACATCCCGCCGACCATCGAGGCCTTCCGCCGGCTTGACTACACCGATCCGCGGCTGTACCGCAGCGGCCTGCTCCAGGATGTGATCGAAAGCCATTACTGGCTCATCGAGAACAGCGGCCGTTCACTGGATTCGGTATTCGTGGAGATGAACACCTCGATCGACATTATGGCAGAAAACCTGTCGGCGGACCCGGACCGCCTCAATGAGATCATGGAGCGCCTGTTCGACCTGCTGGAGCGCCGGAGCCTGTTCGCATCCTCGGAACACCTTGCCGTGAGCCTGCTGACCAACAAAAGCGCACTGCTCAGCTCCCGGCTGTCCGGCAAACTGGAAATCTACCGCGCCATGAGAGTCGGCGGCACCGCGCCCGATATCACGTTTACGGAAAACACCCACAATCCAACAGATTTAAACGCCGCCCGACTGAGCGAACTGGAGTCGGACTTCACCCTGGTGGTGTTTGCCGCCGGATGGTGTCCGTATTGCCGGGACATGATGCCGGAGCTGTCCGGTCACTACGGCCAATGGCGCCGCAATGGGGTGGAAGTGGTGCTGGTGAGCCTGGACGATACGGCCGATGCATTTGCGGAGTTCGCATCCAACCTGCCCTTCCTCAGCACCACCGACTTCGGGCGGTGGAACAGCCCGATCGTGCAGGACTGGCATGTGACCAGTATCCCGGCGCTCTATCTGCTGGACAGCGACAGGCAGATCCTGCTGCGCCCCAACTCGGTGCGGCACATGGACGCGTGGGTGGACTGGAACCTGGTGCAGGGGAACAGGTAGGTTGCCATATGCTCCATCTGATAAGTCTTGCACGGAAGCTTGTGGCAAATGAAGCACTTTTCTGATGGCAACTAAATTCAGGTGCTTTTTACGTGCGGAAGCAGTAATTTTTCACAAGAGGTAAAAGCAGGTATTGTGAAGAAATCCCGGGTTTATGAGCAAATCAAAAGTCTGGAAGTGGATTTCAGGATCGACACTGGCGTCAGTGGCCATGTTCGCTGCTTTGCTTTTTTTCGGGCTTGCCACCCATCCCGCATCGGCAGCGCAGAACCGTGACAACACCACAACGGTTGTTGATGTCTACAACCCGCGGACCGGCCAGGTGTGGATGGACCGCAACCTGGGGGCATCGCGCGCGGCAACTTCTCCCAGCGATTCGCGGGCTTACGGCGACCTGTACCAGTGGGGGCGCCCAGCCGACGGCCACCAGAGACGCAAATCGCCTGCAACTTCCACTTTGAGCAGCTCTGACCAGCCGGGCCACGGGAGTTTTATCCTGGCACCTGTCAGTCCATACGATTGGCGCAGTCCGCGCAACGACAATCTGTGGCAGGGGGTGAATGGGGTCAACAATCCCTGTCCGGAGGGCTACCGTTTGCCTACCGATGCGGAGTGGGACGAGGAAAGAAAGAGCTGGGTCAGCAACAACGCAACCGGTGCGTTTCGCTCCCCGTTGAAATTGCCCATGCCGGGCTACCGCAGCAACAGCGATGGTTCGTTGGTCGGTGTCGACTACAACGGCTACTATTGGTCGAGTACCGTGTCGCGTTCTGACGCGCGGTTCTTGTTCTTTCACCATGGCATTTTAGGGAGGGCCAGCTTCCCCCGGGCGGTTGGACGCTCTGTGCGCTGCATAAAGGATTAATTCCCCGTATGTTTATGCTCCAACCCTTTGTTTCGGGGTGCAGGCTGCAATCCGGTGTTCATTTGAACAGTATGGCGGACCCTATCGGATTCGCATGCTGTTATTATCAGTGAAAATTCATGTCCATGTTCCAGATCACCACTTTTTTTCTTTCACTTTTTCTGCTTTTCGTCCAGCCGGCCCGGGCACAACACGGCCAATACCGGCTGCCCGTGCCCGCCCCGGTGGAGCAAAGCAACCCCCAAAGCGCAGCGCAAAACGCCTACTTCCCGCCGGCGGATGCTGCGCAGTGGGCCACCCAATCCCCCGAAAGCCTCGGATGGGACACCGAAAAACTGGATCAACTTCTGGATTGGCTCGGGGACAATCAAACCAACGCGTTCATTATCCTGAAGGACGGCAAGCTGGTCGTCGAACAGTATTACGGCTTATTCGGGCGTGAGTCGGAGTGGTACTGGGCATCGGCCGGCAAAACGGTCACCGCACTGCTGATCGGAGCACTCGAAAAACAGGGACTGCTGGACATCCACAACCCCACATCAGACTATCTCGGCACTGGATGGACCTCCCTCACCGAAACGCAGGAGCAACGCATCACACCCTGGCATCAGCTCACCATGACCACGGGGCTGGATTACGCCGTCGAGGACATCCACTGCACGCTTCCCGAATGCCTGCGCTTCCGCGAGGACCCCGGCGAACAGTGGTACTACCACAACGCCCCGTACACGCTGCTGACCCACGTGGCGGAATCGGCCGCCGACACGACCCTCGACGCGATCGTGAACACCGTTTTTGAACCGGTCCCCGGCCTGCAGCTCCGCTACCTCGATGGGTTATTGTCGCCATTCAACAGGGTTGTGGTCAGCACGGCCCTCGACATGGCCCGTTTCGGGCTGCTCGTCAGCAGGGAAACTGTTTGGGAGGATAACGAACCTCTGCTGCACAGCACATTCCACTCCGATATGCTGACCCCGAGCCAGGAACACAATCCCTCTTACGGATACCTGTGGTGGCTGAACGGCCAGGAGTCGTTCATCCCCCCGCAGCTAAGCGTCTCCATCAACCGTCCGCTCACCCCCGAAGCACCGGCGGATATGGTTTCCGCCCTGGGCATGAACACCCAGGTGCTGAGCATTGTGCCGTCACGCAACCTGGTCATCGTGCGGATGGGGCGCGATCCCGGATCGCTCTTCGGGTTCATCAGCCAAAAATGGGAGCAACTGGCGGAAGTCATCGGCACGCCGACATCAACGTCCTCCTCGTCATCATCTTCATCCTCTTCCTCATCCTCCTCATCCGGTTCAGGAACTCCAGGATCCGGCTCAGGAAGAACAGGGTCCGGTTCAGAAAAGCCAGATGAATTCTACCTGGAACAGAACTATCCGAACCCCTTCAACCCGTCCACGCTCATCACGTATCATATCCCATCGGCCGGACCGGTACGGCTGGAGGTAGTCAACATGTCCGGCAGGATCGTATCCACCCTTGTGGATGGTATCCGGCAACCCGGCACGCATCACATCCGGTTTGACGCTGACGGACTCAGCAGCGGACTGTATCTCTACCGGTTGCAGACGCAAAGCGGGACCCTGACCCGAAAAATGATGCTGCTCAGGTGACCTGTGCCCGGATTCAGAAGTAATAAGCCGGTGAATGGGATTTTGGGTTGAGATCCGTCTTTTTGGGATTGAACATCGCTGTTGCGGCCGCCAACCGTATCCACCCGAAATGATGTTACGCGCAGGTATGTTACAATAGCAGCCGAACTATTGTAACCTGTCACCAAATACATTCATTATGGAAGAACAAGCAAGCGATGAGCTTCTCACCGAATTGATCGTAACCGGAAGGGATTGGATGGTAAACGACCTGCCCGGCGTTCTGGTGGTGGTCATCGTATTTCTAATTGTGTTCAAAATCGTCCGGTTTTCCTTCCACAGGCTCAAACAGAAGCTGATCAACCGCGCGGACAAGAAGGAGAGTGTGGATACGGGTGAAGCCGTTAAGCGAATCAATACCCTCACGGGCATTTCGTACGGTTTTGTGAGGGTGCTGCTCTGGATCGTATTCCTTATGATGCTGCTGCAGAATGTCGGCATCAATATCGGTCCGCTCCTTGCCAGCGTCGGTATCATCAGTCTGGCGGTTGGCTTCGGGGCGCAGGAACTGGTCAGGGATTACATTTCCGGTTTCTTCATGCTGCTGGAGAACCAGATCCGGGCCGGCGATGTCGCCATATTGAACGGAACCGGGGGTTTTGTCGAAAGAATAGAGCTGAGGACTACCATTCTTCGTGATTTTTCGGGCATCGTACACGTATTTCAGAACGGGAAGATCAACTCGCTGTCCAACATGACAAAAGAGTGGTCTGCCATGGTGTTTGACATCGGTGTGGCTTACAAGGAAGATATTGAGAAGGTGATCGATATCATGAAGCAGGTCGGCAATGAACTCAGCGAAGATCCCGATTTCAAGGATCTGATTATTTCGCCGCTGGAGGTTTTCGGACTGGATGATTTTGCAGACAGCGCGCTGATCATAAAAGCGCGGATCATGACAAAGCCGATCCAGCAGTGGACGGTCGGGCGCGAATACCGCAAACGCCTGAAGCAGGCCTTCGACCGGAACAATATCGAGATCCCCTTCCCGCACAGAACCGTCTACTGGGGACAGGAGATCAGCTCGCTGAAGGTCGAATCCAACAACCGGATCCAGGGCGAACTGAAGCAGACAAAAGGAGGCAAGTGAACTGAAACAGGTCAGCAGCCGCAGATACGGATTGCATCAGGCGTAGCGTTAGAATCCGTCTGCCTGATGCCGGATGTGACATTAACGCAGTTGAGAAATGCCCGAAAAGGGGCGGCTTGCTTCACACTTTTTATATGTTTGTCCCGATCCGGCTTTTGAATTCCGATCTTGTAATGGAAGATGCGCATAAGTGAAATCTATAATGGTGATTTACAAAATAAATTAATTCCATAGTGTATTGCGACTGAAAAAGCGTGGCTGAAAAAAAAATTTTGCATTAAAAAGTTTAATAAACTATTCTCTTTCCCATGCCCGGATAAGGTATGGTGCTCCGTAGGCCCGGCGCATCATGATCCGGCAAGCGGGCGGGTTGGCGGCAGAAGAAATACGGTTCGCAATATGCCCACCCTTTCATCGAAATCGCGATTAAACAAACAGCCGCATGAAAAAATCATCTACAGCCACACGGCTTTTTGCATTTCTTGTCATCGCAGGAGCCGTAATCGTCACCGGATGTGACAGTCCCATTTCAAGTAATGATCCCGCGGGATCGGAACCATCGCTCAATACGGAGCAGCCCGCATATGGACAGTTGCTAAACAAAAGCGACAACCTGCTGAAGGGCCGGTATATCGTTGTCTTTGACAAAGGAGTCACCAGCGCCTCTGAAAAGGCGCAGGGAATCGCAGCTTCTTTCGGCGGCGAAGTTTCCTTTGTGTATGAAACGGCGCTGAAGGGCTTTGCGCTGACCCTGCCCGACCAGGCATCGGAAAAAGTCGTGGAAGCATTGAAAAACAACCCGAATGTCGCCTATGTTGAGGCCGATCAGATGGTATTCGCATCCAACACGCAGACCAATGCGACATGGGGACTGGACCGGGTCGACCAGCGCGATCTGCCGCTTGATGGCCTGTATCGCTACGAAGTGACCGGAGAGGGGGTAACGGTCTATGTCATGGACACCGGGATCAACTACGAGCATGTCGACTTCGGCGGTCGCGCCATTCCCGGTTTCGATGCATTTTCGGATGGCAGGAACGGGGAGGATTGCGACGGGCACGGAACGCACGTCGCAGGAACCATTGGCGGATCCCAGTGGGGCGTTGCCAAGGAAGTTGATCTCGTCTCTGTACGTGTACTTGATTGCCGCGGAAGCGGAACCCTTTCCGGTGTGATCGCCGGGGTGGATTGGGCCACAGCCAACGCCAGCGGTGCGTCAGTCGCCAACATGAGCCTCGGCGGGGGTGCCAGCTCCGCACTGGATGACGCTGTACGAAACTCAGTGGCGGCGGGTATCACCTATGCCGTGGCAGCCGGCAACTCCAATGCCAATGCCTGCAATTACAGTCCCGCCCGTGTCGGGGAAGCGATCACCGTAGGCGCCACGACTTCGACCGATGCCAGGGCGTCCTACTCGAATTACGGAACATGCGTCGATATCTTCGCACCCGGCTCAAGCATCACCTCCGCTTGGGTCGGAAGCACAACAGCCACACGCACCATCAGCGGGACTTCGATGGCGGCTCCCCATGTTGCCGGAGCAGCGGCACTCTTCCTCCAGAATGATCCTGATGCTTCGCCAGCACAAATTGGTACCGCCATTTTCGACAATGCAACGAAAAACAAAGTGTCCAACAGCCGCACGGAAAACAACCATCTGCTCTATACGCTGACGGGCGACCCCGGTGACGATGATGGCGGCAATGGTGACGGCTCGGATGGCGGCGATGGTGACGATGGAGATGGTGGTGACAACGGTGATGACAGCGACCCGGATGGAGAAGCACCGGTCATCCAGTCATTCAGCACAACCGAGAACTCCAGCGGACCCTGGACGCGGTCGACGGCCAGCTGGACCGTAACCGATGCCGACGGCAACCTGCAGTCTGTCCGTGTGGAGCTGCTCAATGGCAGCAATGTCGTTGACACGCGAACCACATCCGTCAGTGGCAGCAGCGCCTCGGGAAGCACGGAAGTCCGCACCCGGGGAAGCGCCGATACCGTACGCCTGACTGTCACGGATACCGCCGGCAATACCACATCCGCCACCCGCGGCCTCAATGAAGGGGACAGCGGCGACGGTGATGACGGAGACAATGGTGACGGTGATGATGGAGATAATGGCGACGATGGAGGAGATGACGGCGATAATGATGACGGAGACAATGGAGACGGTGATGACGGCGATGATGACACCGGCTCACCCGGCGACAACGATCCGGCCATCGACAATATCACTGTCAATTCCTACAGCACCGGTCCGTGGTCGCGCGCCGATGTGAGCTGGAGCGTCTCGGACGAGGACGGCGACCTGGCCTCGGTGACGACCGAACTGCTCAGCGGAACAAGCGTGGTGGACAGCCAGACTTCCAGCGTCAGCGGAAGCAGCGCATCCGGCCTGCACGAACTCCGCAATCGCGGAAGTGTCAGCGCCGTAAGAGTGACCGTCACGGATCAAAGCGGCAACTCCGTTTCGGAAACGCGCAGCCTGTAGCATCTACCCCCGAAACGTGCCGGGACAGATCCATTAATACCCCCATAAAGGCGGAACCCGGTCACTGTAAACCGGCTGATTTACCAAATCCAATGAAAGAGCCATTCTGATTTGTTTCAGGATGGCTCTTTTGCATGATGACGCCTTGAAACATCCGCGCCGGTGGCGTCACCATTCAATATTGGGCAAGCTTTTTTTCTAAATAGATCGCATCTTTCCATTATTTCATCCTGTCCCTGGCACAAACTGGAGTTGCAATGAACCTTTTCCCATTCCATTACCATTACCATCTCCATCTCCATCTCCATCTCCATCTCCATTTCCCTTTCATGTACCCTTTCCCTTTCCCTTTCCCTTTCCCTTTCCCTTATGCTTCAATGGTCCACGCTACAGGTAAGTCGCGCAGATTGAGCAGATTGAATAGTGAAAAATCGGAGTCGCCCCGTATTGCTCGCAGTCTCATGATACCGTTGTTTCTGCTGCTGGCGCTGCCAGTGTTGGCGCTGCCTGCGCTGGCGCAACCCAAACTTCCCGGAATTCTGAGCGACGGGATGGTCCTGCAACGCGGTCAGGAGGTCCGGATGTGGGGATGGGACGATCCGGGATCCAATATTGAAGTCGTATTCCGGCAAGAAACGTATTCAAACATAACCGATGACAGCGGAAGATGGGTTGTTACCATAACATCGGGCGAAGCCGGCGGGCCGTTTGAAATGGAGATCAGCTCCGGAAATAATGCGGAGCCGGCGATCATCCGGAATATCCTGGTTGGCGAGGTTTGGGTTGCTTCAGGACAATCCAACATGGCATTGTCCATGGACCGGGTGCATGCCGACCCGTCAGACCGTCATGCCGTTGCTGATTACCCCGAAATCCGCCATTTTGAAGTGCCCAATCACTATGATTTCCAGAAGCCACTGGAGGATGTGTCTGGCGGACAATGGGTCGCCTCCAGCAGCAACAGTATCCATCAGTTTTCTGCTGCCGCCCATTATTTTGCTATTCACCTTCATGAGCATCTGGGAGTGCCGGTTGGAATCATTAACGCAAGCGTGGGCGGTACTCCCGTTGAAGCCTGGATGAGCGAAGAGGCTCTGAAGGCATTTCCCGTCCACTATGAGGAGGCACAGCGATTCAAGGATGACGCGCTTATCCGGCGAATTGAGCAGGAAGATCGTGCACGCATCACCGCCTGGCATGAAAAAGCCACGGCGCAAGACACGGGATACCGGGCTTCCGATGCACCCTGGCGCGCCCGTGAAGTCGATGAGTCCGCCTGGGGCACCATGTCGATCCCGGGATATTGGCCAGACAATGACGATGAACCGGTCCCCGGCGTGTTCTGGTTCCGGACCGAAATTGAGGTTCCCGGACCTCTGGCCGGCCAATCGGCACTCCTTGAGCTTGGTCGTATTGTGGATGCCGATTCCACTTTCATTAACGGCGTTTTTGTGGGTCGCAACACCAACCGGCATCCCCCAAGATGGTATGACGTCCCCGAAGGATTGCTGGAAGAGGGGATAAATACCATCGCCGTTCGCGTGGTAAGTCAGCAGGGACGCGGAGGTTTTGTTCCGGACAAACCGTACGAACTGAGGATTGCCGGCGAAACAATTGACCTGAGAGGATCCTGGCGTTACCACAAAGGCACATCGATGCCACCGCTGGAGGGACGGACCTTTGTTCGCCGGAAGCCGCTTGGCCTTTTCAATGCCATGATCGCTCCAATCACGGACTTCGGGATAAGAGGTGCGATCTGGTATCAGGGGGAATCCAACACCAGCCGCCCGGAGGAATATGCGAAACTGTTTCCTGCCATGATCGCCGACTGGAGAAATCACTGGCATCTGGGCAATTTCCCGTTTCTTTTTGTCCAGCTTGCAAACTACATGGAATCATCTGACCGGCCGGAAGACAGCAACTGGGCGCGATTGCGTGAGGCGCAGCTTAAAACACTCTTGGTACCTGAGACCGCAATGGCTGTGGCTATTGATATCGGGGAATGGAATGACGTTCATCCACGCAACAAATGGGATATCGGCGACCGGCTGGCACTGGCCGCCCGGCATGTAGCCCATGGTGAGGACCTGGTGTGGTCGGGACCCGTTTACGATGGAATGGCCGTGACCGGTGATACGGTGCGGTTATCGTTCACCCATGTCGGAAGCGGGTTGAAAGCAACCGGCAACGACGAGGGCAAAGTGCATCATGTTGCCATTGCCGGTGAGGACCGCAACTTTGTCTGGGCGGAAGCCCGGATTGAAGGTGACGAACTGGTAGTGCGCAGCGATCACGTGCCCATGCCCGTGGCCGTGCGCTATGCCTGGGCCGACAATCCGGAATCTGCCAACCTGTACAACAGAGAGGGCTTGCCGGCATCTCCCTTCCGGACGGATGTTCCCGATGATAAGCCGTCGGATAGAAAAAGGGCCGGCCAGCTCGGCGTGCACGTGGGCATGCTGCAGGCCGGACCGCTCAACATGATCACCGACGTGCCCGGCGTCAGGGTCGGACACGCCACCCGCATCGAAGGCGACCACATCCGCA
>RECX01000096.1 GCA_007693825.1 Balneolaceae bacterium | reverse complement strand
ATTCGCATCACGATGCGCGGTACGCAGCACGCAGCGCGTCACATTGCGCAGCGCGGTTCGCAGCGCGGTTCATGTCACTTGACCAGTATCATCTTTCTTGTCTGCACAAATTCCCCGGCGGTAATGTGGTAGATATAGATGCCGCTGCTCAGCGATGAAGCATCGAACGTGACCTGGTGCCGCCCGGCAGGTTTTTGTTCGTTGACGAGGGTGGCTACGCGCTGGCCGAGCATGTTGTAGACCTCCACTCTCACTACACTTTCAACCGGTACCTCGAAGGCGATAACGGTGGACGGGTTAAACGGGTTGGGGTAGTTTTGGTGGAGTTCGTAGGTGACGGGATGCCCGTCATCAGCAAGTATGTTTGTTGTGATTGCTGAGGCAAACGCAAATTCGCTGAAGCCGTTGAGCGTAACAATCAGTTCACCGGCTTCTGCGTCATACTCGGTATCCAGCGGTTCAAAAGTGCCGGAACCGTCTTCTGCACGCCGGTAGATGGTGGTGTTCTCCGGATCGCTGATCCCCAGAAAAGCCACATCGATCCGCAATATGGCTTCGTCGAAGGCCAGCCCTTCATCGGCCTTGATCACGAGGCGCCGGCCGGCGATCACCAACTCCCCATCGATGCCATCGGTATTGCCCGGAGCGGAGTTGTAGCGGCTGACAGACACCTCTCCCTCTCCTTCAATGCCGGAGAAGGTGATGGTTGCTCCGGTTTCCCCGAAACTCACCGGTTCCCCCTCGTTGACCGCAGTCAGCGTACTGCTTATTGCGGCGACCGGGGTTGCTTCATCCGGACAGGTGCCCCATACCGGTTTATATGCTTCAATCAAAGGGCTGCTCCTTGAAAAATTAGACGGTTCTTCTTCAATCAACGCCACACACCATCCGCTGATATCCTGGTTAAAAGATCTGGCACGAGTGAACAATTGGTTCATATTGATCACATTGGAAACATCCCAGCTGCCTATCGGTTGGTTAAACGCACTTGCATCCACGAACATCGAATTCATGTTCCAGACAGAAGAGACATTCCAGCCACCTATTTCCTGATTAAATACAGTTGCACCGTTAAACATGTTGAGCATAGTTCTGACTGAAGAAACGTCCCAGCTGCTAATATCCTGGTTAAAAGAGCTGGCATTCATAAACATCTGGAACATACTGGTCACATTGGAAACATCCCAGTCGCCGATGTCCTGATTAAATGCTGTGGCATAGCTAAACATCGAACGCATATTCATGACAGAAGAAACCTCCCAGCCGCCAATATCCTGATTAAATGCGGTTGCATCCCGAAACATCGATTCCATATCCGTTACGGAAGAGACATCCCAGTTTCCGATCGGTTGGTTAAATACGGCAGCATTTCTAAACATTTCTCTCATTGAAGTTACTGAAGAAACATCCCAGCTGCTGATATCTCCGGTAAATGAGCTTGCATCGGAAAACATCCACCCCATATGTGTGACTGAAGAGACATTCCAGTTGCCGATCTCCTGGTTAAAGCTGCTTGCGGACGCAAACATCGATTGCATAATTTCGACAGAAGAAACATCCCAGTTGCCGATTTCCTGGTTAAAGCTGCTTGCGGACGCAAACATCAATGACATACTTAAGGCAGAAGAGACATCCCAGCTGCTAATATCCTGGTTAAAAGAGCTGGCATTTTGGAACATCTGGATCATGTTGGTCACATTGGAAACATCCCAGTAGCTGAGGTCCTGATTAAATGCCGTTGCATTATAAAACATCATACGCATATCTGTAACGAAAGAGACATCCCAACTGCTGATATCTTCATTAAATTCGCTGGCATTACTAAAAAAAGAGTTCATTGCCGGAATTCCGCTTGTGCAGGTGGTTGAGGCATTTGCAGAAGTTATTTGAAAACGGCTTCGTTTGGTGTAGGTGACCCCGTCGATTTCACCGGAATCGCCGAACTGGGCATTTTCACATTTTACGGTCACTCCATTATCGTCCAGGTAGAAATCCTGGGCTGCCAGCGAAGTGGCAAACAAAGATAAAAGGATGGAGATGAAAACTGTTTTTTTCATGGCAGGTTAGTATTGGTTTGTTCTTGTGGAGGGCTCTCAAAAGCGTGTATTGCATGAGACAGGAGTAAGTAAAACAAACCAGATGATAATGCCCTTTCTGTTCTGTAATCTGTGAAAAAGCATTCCCGCCAATCCCCTTATGATTTTGTTTTTCAAGCCGGTTAGTGGGAACATTATAGTCAATAAACTGTAATTGTCCAACTGACTAATTATTAGATACTTCTACTCCGTACCACAACCATAGGCAGCCCCGCTGCCTTTTGAGAAAGCAGATAGATAGAAAGCACATACTGCGGCAAGAATGCCGCAGACACTTAAAAGCTATTGAGCAGCAGGCTGGCAGCTGACGGCCGACAGCTATTTCATCAGCATCATTTTTCGGGTTTGGATAAAACCGCCGGCCTGCATCCGGTATATGTAGACACCGCTGGCCAGACGCGAGGCGTCGAAAACCACTTCGTGGGAGCCGGCCGGGACGGTCCCGTGATGGACCCCGGCCACATGCTGTCCCAGGATGTTGTACAGGTCCAGACGCGCATCCACCGTTTCAGGTACATGGAAACGGATGGTAGTCTGCGCATTGAACGGGTTCGGGTAGTTCTGGAACAGGGCGTATTCGGACGGCACATCGCCGATTTCCTCCAGGCCACGGAACGCGTCGGTGGCATATTCGCCATCCACCGAGACACTGTCGTCAAAGACACCGTCCAGGTTGCTGTCGATAAGGATACGCATCGGTTCTGCGTCGATGTCATCCCATGGCGGGACGAGCCGGTGCCGCGCGTTTCCGGCTATTATGATGTCATCATAGATGACGGTACCCGCTTTCCGGTCATCAGGCATGAAGGTCACCTCCAGCTGATACTGTTTGGCGGAGCCCATGTTCAGCAACTGCAGGGTTCGCTGATTGTCTACTGTGAAATGCAGTGAATCACCGTTGGGGACACTGATATTCCGGACCGAGAACAGTTTTTCGCCGGCTTCGTCCCAGGTCAGCGCGTCCAGGGCGATATGCATCGGCTGATTGCCGGGGTTCACGACCGACAGGCCATCGTTGAGATGGATCAGGTCTGCTTTTTCAGCCGCAGGGGACAGGTTGTGGTAGGTGTAGTGGGCACCCTCAGTGAACACGGCGATCCGTGATCCCGGGGGGACGTCCGCCTCGTGAGCGTCACGTTGCACATCACCGTTATGGATGAACGCTCCCCGTTTCTTTTCGGGATTTCCGTCCATATCTCCGTAATGGTATGCACTGATCCGGTAGCTGCCTGCCGGGATGAAATAGCCAAGCGGCAGTTCGGGATCGTTATCCGATACGGGCGGGAGGATGGGTACGCTGCCCGGGAGCGAATGGAGGAGGTCGTCTCCGGACAGCCGGCCTATTTGCTGGCCTGCCTGGTTTTCGATGATCACACCTGATCCCGGATCGGGGTAGATGAAGACATGGGACTCCTCGGCATCGCCCTGCGAGCTGTGACGGTCCCGGGAAGCCAGCAGCGGTTCCACCGGTGATGAAGGGGTTTTCAGGCGCACATCGGGCCGTTCCAGGAAATAGGACAGGTCGGGAGAGGTGAACAGCCCCGAGGTTGCATTCGTGACGTCGTAGGGGGAGAATTGGTAGGTCCAGGTGTCTGATGCAAGGTCCACGGTCAATATCGTGGTGTGTGCGCTGTCAGCATGAACCGGATGGTTGCTGTCGTAGCAGTGAATTTCGGCCTTGTCATCATCCCGGACAATTTGGAATGGCTGGATGGTATGTACTGATTTTTTGCTGTCCGGGTCCAGCAGCACCATGGAGAGATGGCCTCTGTGCTGATCCAGCATCGCTTCCAGTGCCTCCAGAGCTTCGACGGGCGTATTGGTCCAGGCGTTAGCGTAATGTTTGAAGAAATCGCTTGCTACCGGCAGGAGGAACCGTATCTGCATTGCGTTGATCATTCTGCGGGCATCTTCAGTGACCGGCACGCTGTACAGTGAGGTGTGGCCGGGGAACTCGGCTGGCACGAACATGTGGTCATTGAAAAAGAGCAGGCTGCTGGCAGAAAAACCGGAACAGGATCCCTGCCAGCCCCACAGTTGCATGGTTCTCCAGATGCTTACTGCCAGGAGCCTGCGAAGCCCCAGTGCATTGTAACAGAAATCCTCTGTAAGCGCCGCGCAGAACGTGTCGAAATCAGGGAACCGTTCTTCGAATGGCCAGAGGTTGGACTCCCGGTTCAGGAAAGACCATCCGTCGATATTTCTGTGGAACAGACGGTAAGCGCCATAATCATAGGGGATGCGGAGCCGGGTGGAAAGGTAGTCCGGGGTATTAATGGCAAACGGCCCGCTTATGCTGTTGATTGCCGGTGATGCGGTATCTGAAATCCTGAGATACGCAGCTTCGTATTCCGTGTCGCCGATTTCCAGGGTGTGCTGCTTTTCCCCGGCCGGCAGCACGTCAATTTCCTGCCAGGAAAGGCCGGGCCCGACCTTGTGCATCTCCAGTTTCACTTCCTCTATGGCCTGGGCGTGTTCCCATGATATGGTGACCTCGCTGCCGGTCGCCACGGCCATGCCAATGCCGGGAGCATTGACAAACACAAGAGGATCAAACTGGCCGCTGCCGGTATCCGACCAGAGACCGATGTGGCTGGATGGATATCCACCCGCTTCCCAAAAGAATCCGCCCAAAAAAACACTGTTTTCATGGACTGCGATGGCGTGCACGGTTCCCGGACCGTAAGTCGATCCGACGCCGCTGCCAATCGGTGTCCAGTTTCCTCTTACCAGTCTTGCGATGCCGTTGGCAGTAACGTTTCCGGCATTTTCAAAGACGCCGCCGGCGTACAGGACATGACCATCCATTGTCAGTGTGTTGATCATGGGTCCATCGAATCCACCGTCCACATCGTGCCATGAGCTGCCGTCCCATCGGGCGATCTTCGTGGCGGTTGTCTGTCCCGCGAGGTGAAAAAGGCCGCCTGCGTAGAGATTGCCGGACGGGTCCACAGCCAGTGATGTGACGGTCAGGTCCATTCCGCCGGCAAGGCTTTGCCACCCGGATCCATCCCATTCCGCGATGAAATTCACGGTTTCTCCGGATGCGTGCCGGAATCTTCCGCCGGCAAACAGATGGCTGCCGTGTACGGCCAGATCATACACGTGGTCGCTGGTTCCCTGGCCGAGTGCGTGCCAGCGTTCACCGTCCCATTTTGCAATGCGGTTGACGGTGATGGTGGTTTGGTCGGGGTTTGTAGCGGTCAGAAACTCGCCACCCGCATAGACGTTGCCATCATGATCCACGGCGATGGTGTTCACCCTGCCGTTGACGCCTCCTCCAAGGGTGTGCCAGGCAAAACCGTCCCACAAGGCGATCCGGTTTACTGTGAGGCCGCCGGCCCGCACGAACGTGCCGCCGACATAGACCAGGTCGCCATGCACGGCGATGGCATGGACACTGTTGTTCACACCTTCGCCGACGCTGTGCCAGGCTTCGCCGTCCCATCGTGCCAGGTATGGTGTCACCTGGCTGCCGGCCGAATAGAACGATCCGCCGACATAGACACCGTGATTTGCGGTACCAATGGCCTCTATGGTGTAGTCGACCCCGAAATTACCGCCCTCGCCCAGCACCTGCCACCTGGAACCTGTCCAGCGACCGATGCTTTGTGTGGCGGTTGTTCCGGCAACGGTGAACATGCCGCCGGCATAGACCCTGTTGCTGATAACGGAGATCGTTTTGACCATGCTTACACTCTGGCCGTAGCGTGCGCCCTGCATTCCGTTTTGCATGGATAGCCACCGGCTGCCGTCCCATCGGGCTATGTTGTTGACCGTTCTTTCATCAATCTGATCGAAAAAGGTACCCCCGGCATAGACAAAGATGCTGTCAGCCGCCAGAGCGTGTACGGATCCAATGACAGATTCAGTACCCGTCCCCAGGGGGTTCCACTGCGCACCGTCCCACATTGCAATGTGGAATGCGGGCTGTCCGGCTATCGTGATAAAAGAACCGCCGGCGTAGAGCTTCTCCTTGGTGTCGAATACAAGGGCATTGACTACTACACCGGGACCGGGGTCGACTTCAAGGGCGGACCATGCCGATCCGTCCCAGCGTGCGATCGCCGATGCGTCTATTCCGCCCGCTTTTTGAAAATTGCCGCCGGCGTAGAGGATGCCGTTGTTGCTCTCGAGTGTTTTGACGGACGAGTCGGTACCTGTGCCGAGAGCAAACCAGCTGTACCCGTTCCAGCCGGCAATGTGGTTCACGGCAAGTGTGGATCCATCACGCTGGTTGGCATTCTTGAAGTCACCGCCCAGGTACAGCATCCCCTGCATGATGTGAAGATCTTCAACGGCGCGGTCAACACCGTTGTTCCGGGCGTCCAATTCCCCGAGCGGGTGCCAGTGGGTGCCGTCCCATCTTGCGATATTGTTGGCTCTGAGAAAGTTTTGGCTGTCGTGGTAAACCCGGGAAAAAGATCCGCCTACATAAACCATACCGTTGTCATCGATGACTATCGCGCGAACGTCACCGCCTGTGCCGTTTCCAACCGGATGGAAGGATTCACCGTCCCAGCGGACGATATTATTCGCGGTGACATAGCCTGAACCGTGATTGGCAACTTCAAAATCACCGCCGAAGTAGATGTTTCCGTTCTGGTCTTCGGCGATAGCGGAAACAAGTCCATGGATGCCTAGTTTGCCGAAGCGTTTGTCCCAGCGTTCCGGTGCGCCGTCTTGCGGTTGATTTGCAGAAACGGATTGCATGGGTAAAATGGCAAACACGAACAGCAGTGCCGATAATGCCGTGGCAAATGCACTTTTTTTCATTGTCCCTTCCCCCGATTTTAGAACTGCAGTAATGGTTTGGATAACCTCCTCTATGGTACTGCTGACTGCCGGAAAATACTTTGGAAATGTGCTGAATGAATCGGTACTGCCCCTCTTATGCGCTTCCTGCGTGCTTTATGAAAATAATATACGCACTCCGGCAGATATACGCACCAGACGGACAGGCGTTTGCGCATGTACCGGGTCCGGTATGTGCTGACTTGCCCGCGTGGTACGCGTTGCCGGAATGATTTAGGAAGGCGTCTTCACAATGACTGCACCTTCTTTGTTTGAAACACGGTATGGATGAGAACTGAACTGATTAGAAATATCACTTCATCAGCATCATTTTGCGGGTCTGGTTGAAATCGCCGGCGGTGATGCGGTAGAGGTAGACACCGCTGGTAAGGGCGGTGGCGTCGAAGTCGACGGAATGCTGTCCGGCAGCACGGACCTCATCCACCAGCAGGGCCACGCGTCGGCCGAGCACATCGTAGACCTCCAGGCGCACGTGCTCCTGGCCTGGCAGGGCGAATGCGATGCGGGTTGACGGGTTGAACGGGTTGGGATAATTGCCGTAGAGCCGGAATTCCGTCGGGGCTTGTCCGGCCAGGAATTCATCGTCGGCGCTCACCAGCGTGGCGGTGGTCGAGACCGGCACGTATCCGCGGTTGTTGCGGGTGTGGATCTCGTCTATTTTGTTGTCGGGATCCAGCACGGCGAAGAGCCGGGGCTGCGGGATGGATTCGGGCATCACAAACTGTCCGGTCACCATTTTGCGTCCACGGATTGGCATAAGCGGTTCGGTCTGGAGCACATCGCTGCCGTCGACAAACGTGAGCCGCTGTCCGCTTCCGTCCGGATTGCCAAAGTACAGGTGCACATCCACCGGCGGGACAAGTTCCACAAGGCTGAAGTTGTGGACGTCGATCTCCACGGTGACGGTGTCGCCGGGATGCACGCGCGGCGGGTAGTAGCGGATGGATTTGGTCAGTTCGAGGATGTCGCGGTCGAATTCGACGTTGTCGTTGCCCGAGCGCAGCACGGATTTGGTCTCGAGGTGGCGCCAGGGCAGTTTGAGGGCGGGATCGGGTTTGGAGCCGTACCAGTCGTCCCAGAAACTGCGCGGACCGCCCAGGAGCTGCTTGTCGAGCCGCACGGCGTAATCGATGACCAGCGGGCCGTCCTCGTGCCAGTAAGCATAGGGATAGATGATGTACTGGGCGGTGGGGAATTGCGGACTGATGGCGCCCAGTTCCACCTCGATCTTGATCGTTTCGCTCACCATCATCTTGTTGGTTTCCATGCTGGTGGTGTTGTATTCACCGGAGAGGCTCAGTCCGAGTTTGGGCAGCCCGAGCGAACCGCCGATGGAGAAGGAGGATCGGTTGTAGCTCTCATCTTCCTGGAAGTCCTCGAACTCGAGAGTCCATGTGGTGCCGGAGGAGCCGTCGATGCTGTAGCTGGGATCTTCAGTGCGCAGGCCTTTGAGCAGGACCCGGATGTTATTGTCCTGCAGCACGGCGTCGTTGCGCGGATAGGAGAGCAGGTTGGTCTCCTCGGTGAGCGACCGGTAGTTGAAGCCGAAGAAGCTGTCGGAGGATAGCCAGGTGTTGCTGGATCCGGTGGGGATGACGGCCAGGACGGTCCCCACGAATCCTTCGGAATCGTAGACGTCGTATTCCCACAGGTCAAACGTGCTCACGGCGGCGTAGACCTGGTCGGTGTCGCGGGCCGTGCGGCTCTGGGAGAAGGTCTCCCGTTCGGAGCGGAAATTGGAGTGACCGAACCCCCGTCCGTATTTGGCCTCGATCCCGAAGGAGATCATCTTGACCAGGCCTTCGGCGCCGGCTGAGACCGACCAGTCGCTTTCGACCGAGGTGGTCACCGAACGGCCTTGTGTTTCGGTGGATGTGAATGTAGCCTGGAAGCCGCAATTGGAGCCAAAACAGCGGTTCACATCGAAGACGTTATCGCCGAAGATGTCGAAGTGGGTGGGCGGGGCCTTGAGGATGATCCACGGCTGGCGTATTTCGGTGAGCTGTGAGCGGCGCGGGTTCAGGTAACGGATGCGGGAGAGTGTGAAGTCACCGCCGGCAATGGCATAAGAGCGGGGCCCTTCATTGGCTTCCTGGGTCCGGAGCTCAAATATTTCCGAAAACAAGTTGGAAAGGCTGGTTTGGCTGCTGCCGGTTCCATAGACATTCATCCTGAACCTGTAATCTTCGCCGCCTCTGGAGGCGATGTCGGAGTTGATCGCCACTATTTCAGTAGTGAACCCTCCCTGTCCGGTCAGGATGAGTTCCCTGTTCTGGTTAAGGTCTGCGGCGGTAATGTATCGCGATGTGTAGCGTGCAGATTCCAGAGCCACTGCGAAATCGAGCAGCTGGTCGATATAGATTGCCAGTTGCCGGGCATCTCCATTGTCATCGTTTCCATTGTCATCCTCAAGGTCAAAATCTTCCGGTATTTCGGGACGCACGGGCGCCTTGAGGATCAGGGCCAGGCCGTCGTTGGTGAGGATGATCTCATCCTGCCCGGTCCCGTCGATGTCGGCGGAAACCATGGAGAATGCGGCCATTTCGTTGACGATACTGGCCTCGTAATTGAATGCGGGCCAGACGGCCAGGTCTCCGTCGGCAAGGTCCAGAACGCGAACGAAAAGATTATCATCGCTATCTCCGCTCCTTGACGATTTCCAGATGTTGAACCCGACGGCGATCTCGTCGACCACGTTTCCGGTGAAGTCACCCGTGACGGCATTGATGTTGATGCCCGTGGTGGTCAGGATGGAACCGTTGTAGACCTCGCGCGTCTCGCCGGGGGTAAGGGTTAGCTGCGAGCCGTTGGGCTGAGCGAACAGCACCTGCGTGTTGACCAGGACATTGTTTTCTGTGGATCCCGGTGCCGCGAAGGCAAAGACAAGCTCGCGGGAGTTTTCCATGGTCAGCTTGCCGGCGGCGATGTCGAAGGCGCTGTAGCCGGCGGGGAAGGGCCCCGCATCATGGTAGGCGATCCTGACCAGGTTCAGGTCTTCTGTGATGCTGAAAACCTCGATCATGTAATTGGTTTGGGTCCGGTAGGCCAGGATGACCTCGTCCCTGCCATTTCGGGTGAGGTCGGCGGCGGCCAGCCGGAACAGTCCGCCCCGGTAGGTGTTTGTCGCGGTGCGGATGGCATAGTTGGAGATTTGGATGTCGAAATTGTCGACATTGTCACCGGTCATGCGCTGCGGGTTCAGCTCGTGGAGCACAAAATGGATGGCTCTGTTGCCGGCATAGGCACCCACGAAAGTCTCGTAGCCATCTCCGTTGAAATCACCTGTGACCACATCCACCGGACTTGGATGGTATTCGTCAAAGGAGTAGTGTGGCTGGAAACCGGCTGTGTTGTACCGGTGGTACCGGGTGTTCGGCGGGTTGTTGTGCTGCTGGAAGATCAGCTCGTCCACACCAGGCTTCTTGTTGCTGTAGATGATCTGGGAAAACAGCTGTCTGCCGGGATCGCCGGAGTCGATGTCAATGAAGCCTTCGGTCCAGAAAAGGATCAGATCGTCGGTGCGAAGAAAATCCTCAAAGCCCTCCAGGGGATGGGCGATGTGTTCCTGCGGATAGGCGGCAGGCGGCGAGAACAGGGGGAGTACAAACAACAGGGCTACAGCATATAGCAACTTCATGGAAACCTCAGTGATTGGTGATTGGAATGGCGTTAATCAGATTGTTGCATTCTTGCCGGGCTGCAGAAAGGCAGTTGACATAAATTACTAAAATCAATAATCATGACAACATATTATAGAAAAAATTAATATTACGACGCGAAATATCTCCGGCAAGGCAATGGATGCCGGTCCATAAGGTGATGTGGCCGGCCGGATTCAGGTCACCCGCTGACGATGAACCACTGGCCTTCACGGCTGGTCCATTCGGAAGCGGCATCCATGAACTTGGGTGTAAGGATGAGCAGGACCATCATCACGGCGCTGAACAGGAAGGATTGTATGATCAGGAAGCTGACCAGCAGGAACCCGGCGACGGCTACGGCCATCAGGACCAGATAGCGGACCAGGCCGGCGATCACACCTGCCCGCGCGATGCTTTCCCAGAGGCTCAGGATGACCGTGAGGCCCATGAGCACCATCATGATGCTCAGATACCAGACGGCGAACTCGTGTCCGGCCGGCCAGA
>RECX01000201.1 GCA_007693825.1 Balneolaceae bacterium | reverse complement strand
ATGAAACACGGATATCTGGTTTTTCTGCTGGCGGTGACCGCCGGGCTCCTGCCCGGACACGCCATGTGGGCCGGAAAGGTGTCAGCGCAACCCCTCACCTATGCCTCGCCGGAAGAGATGGGAATGGACCGCAACCAGCTCATGCGGGTCGACTCGCTCATCCTCGATGCCGTTAAAACCGAACTGACCCCGGGCGCCGTTCTGGTGGTGGTGCGCGACAGCGTCATCGTCTATGAAAATGCGTGGGGATGGACCCGGCGCGTGCCCGAACTGCAGGATATGCAGACCAGCACCATCTTCGACCTCGCTTCGCTCACCAAACCCCTCGCCACAGCCACTGCCGCAATGAAACTGGTGGAAGACGGACGTCTCAGGCTCACCGATCCAGTATCCAAATACGTGCCGGAATTTGCGCGGTTTGGTGGAGAAGACCTGCCGCTGCGCGACCAGCCCCGTATCATCCACCTGCTCACCCATACGGCCGGACTGCCTTCCTACGCCCCGGTCCGCGAGCTGAAGAGAGCCTACGGCGACGAAGCCGGGGACAACCTGATGGCCCATCTGTGCGCACTTCCCGACCGCGCCGCCCCGGGCACCGAAATGACCTACAGCTGCCCGAGCTTCATCACCCTGCAACAGGTGGTGGAAGCCGTCACGGGAACCGACCTGCACTCATGGACCCGCGACCACCTTTTCGGTCCGCTCGGAATGGAAGAGACGTTTTTCCTGCCCATCGGCGAACCGGTGGACCTGGAAACCCTGGACCGCATCGCACCCACCGTCTACAACAGACGGGAAGGGGTCATTGCCGGTATCGTGCACGATCCGCTGGCCCGTGAAGTGATGGGTGGCATCTCGGGCAATGCGGGACTCTTTTCCACGGCCGGCGACCTCGCCGTTTTTGCCGCAATGATCCTGAATGACGGCGCCATTAACGGCAAACGGATCCTCTCACCGGCCACCATCCGCACCATGACGACCGCTCCGGCCGGCTTCGAATCGTTTGGCCGGGCACTGGGCTGGGACCTGGCCTCCTCGTTCGCATCCAACCAGGGAGATCTCTTTGGATGGAACACCTACGGCCATACCGGTTACACCGGCACGTCCATGGTACTGGATCCCGATACCCGGACCGCGGTGATCCTGCTCACCAACCGCGTTTATCCGGACGATACGACCAGCGTGGTGGATCTGCGCGCCAAAGTGGCCAATGTGGTGGCCGCATCCATATTGGAGTAAACCCGGTTTTCGCCTGAAGCCGGGAGGTTTTCGCCTGGAGCCGGGTTCCAACGCAAAATAAGTCCATCCATTTTTTTTGGTCGGAAATTTGATGGATTCCGCCAGCGCTTTCCGCGGGAATCCCAACTGGTTGATCCGGACAACCTTTTTTCCTGTTTCGGTGTTAGGAGAGAATACTGCCATAAAAAACCGTAAAAAAATCGAGACCTTATGAATCGAAGAGATTATCTGAGATCCACGCTGGGAGGATTTGCCTTCCTCGGAACGGTCGGGATGGGGTCGTCCCTGGCTTCCGCATCCACCGCCTCCTCCAAAAACCTGTCTGATATGGCCGCATCGGCCGGACTGGCATCCTTTGCCGGGAATCATCCGGAAGAGTACAAGCTGCCGCGGCTCGCCTACTCCTACGATGCCCTGGAGCCGTACATCGATGCACAGACCATGGAGCTCCATCACAGCATCCATCATCAGGGCTACGTGAACGGACTCAACAACGCGCTGGCCAAATTGAAGGAAGCACGCGAAAATGATGATTTTTCACTGGTGAAGCACTGGTCGAAGGAGGTGGGATTCCACGGTGCGGGTCACTTCCTTCATGATGTTTTCTGGGATGTCATGAGTCCGGATGGCGGCGGGGAACCACAGGATGCCGATCTTGTCCGGGCCATCAACGCATCCTTCGGAAGTTTCGAAAAATTCAGGGCGCACTACATCGCCGCATCCGCTGCTGTGGAGGCAAGCGGCTGGGGCATTCTGGCATGGGAGCCTTTCGGCGACCGGCTGCTTGTGTTCCAGGCAGAGAAGCACCAGAACCTGTCGCCGATGGTGACGGTCCCGCTGCTGCCGATCGATGTCTGGGAACACGCCTACTACCTCAGATACCAGAACCGTCGCGGCGACTACGTCCGCGCCTTCATGAACGTCGTTGACTGGGATGCCGTGGCCCGGCGTTACCACGAAGCCCGGCGAATGCTTGGATAACAACTATGCATCACATGGCATGAGAGCAGTTGCAGGGACAAGGATCCTGTGGATCTGACTTTCGCTTGCATTGACATATGATACTGCCATTATGATGCGTTATAGTGTTGTCAGTAACGGAATAGACGCTTGTTGATATCGTTTTTGTTGGTATCGTTTTGTTGACATCGTCGGCTGTTTTTCCGTTATTGCACATACAACCCTAACCAACGTAAGGAACATCAGGCCTTACTACTTGCATTGGCCCGCCATCCCCACGGATGAGCGGGCTTTTTTTAAAGTCCCTGCATGGTGAAACGATGGCGCAGCGATCGGCGAAGCGGAGTGCCCAGCAGCAGGCGCACCGCCTGGTTGCGCAAGCCCGGGAACCGGCTGCGATTGCCCAAAAGCATGTTGAATTCGGCCCGACGGATCACTTTTTCGGCACGGCTCCGCGCCTTGCGATCATACCGGCGTGAAGCGACATCCAACGGAAACCCGTCCCGGATGACAGAGGCCATGCCGCGAACCGCCTCCGCGGAGTGGATCCAGCCCAGGTTCATACCCTGTCCGCCTATCGGACTTACAACATGGGCCGAGTCGCCGGCCAGCACCACCCTGCCTTTCCAGAAACGCCCGGCCAGGTAACGCTCCACGCCAAAAACGGAAAACATGGAGCAACTTGCCGGGTCGGGACCGATACCGCATCGCTGCTGCACCTGCTCCGCAAAGGCCGGGGCCTTCTCTGCCGGATCCGCCTGGTCAAGCTGCATCACCCATCGCCGGATGCCGCCTGGCAGCGGAAAACACTCCACGAGTCCGGCCGGACTCAAAAAGATCACCGCATCCGTGCCGTAGCCGGTTTGGTCGGTGAAGTCACCCATGGCATACCGGTGCGGATAGGGTCCGCCATCGAAAGGGATCCCGGCCAGCTGCCGGACCGTGCTCCGTTTCCCGTCGCAGCCCATGACCAGCTTTGCGCGCAGGGTCATGGTCCTGCCGTTCCAGGCTTCTTCCACTGCCACCTCGCAGTGATTCTTTTTTTGTTCGATACCCGTGACCCCGATGCCACGCTGCAGGATCCCAGGTTTGAGTTCGACCAGTTTTTGTGAAAAGATCAGCTCCGTGATCCACTGCGGTATGGTCAGAATGTAGTTGAAAGGCGGTGAAATCGCACGGAAGTCAAGGGTGCCAAGCGGCGCCCGGTGACGGGACATGGCATGCCCCTGCCGGATCATCAGACCTTTTTCCAGAAAAGGATCCAGCAACCCCGCTTCCGAAAGCAGCCTAAGTGACGGGGGATGGATCCCGATGGACCGGGAATGCAGGATCGGTTCGCTGTTCCGCTCAAGCAACAGAACATCCAGCCCGGCCTGTCGCGCCAGGATCCCCGCCAGCAAACCCACCGGTCCGGCTCCCGCGATGATCAGGTCATACGTTTTCTCTTCAGAAAGATACATTTCGGTTCAAATCAGTTTTGTCATATAAAACCATTTTGTCATATAAAACCAGAAGACGGAAAGGGAACTGCCGGATCACGCGCCAGCCCTGAGGCAGAACGGCCCGGAGTTCGTCCGGCCGATAACTTTTCCGGATGGATATGAGTCCGTCGGCACGAATGAACGAGTTCGGGAAGAGCGGCCATGTGGCGACCGAGAAAAGGGCATACCCGATCGCCGAGCGTTCGATGTCGCTGCAGATCACCCGCCGGACGGACAGTCCCGCCAGGTCATCCAGAAACGCTGCAATATCTTCGTCGGAAAGGTGATGCAGGACGTGGTTGCAGACGACAAAATCGAATTTTTTGCCCTCCCGGCGGAGACGGCCGGTATCCGTCTGCAGGAAACGCAGGATTGCCGGTTCCGCATCCGTCCGGTCTACATGTTCCGTGCGGTCTACATGTTCCGTGCGGCCCTCACGAGCTGCCTGGTCCTCACGATCCGTGCGGCCCTCACGAGCTGCCTGGTCCTCACGATCCGTGCGGTCATCACAATCTGCCCGGCCTTCAGGATCAGCGCCTGCACCGCCGCGGGCGTATTCGAGCGCCCTGCCATCGGGATCGATGCCTGTAACATCCAGCAGAAACCCGTCCCGGCCCGCCCACGCGTGGATGTTCCTCGTGATATCCCCGCCGCCGGAACCGACATCCAGCAGGGTGAAACGCTGGCCTTTCCGGAGTTGCGGACGGATGTAGTGGCGGTAGACGGCATCCCACCGGGAAATCAGCCGGTTGATGACCGGAAAATAGCGGTACGTGTTGTGCAGCTTGACGGGATCGCAGTCGGACCGGTCCATCCACTCGACAAGGTCCGGGCGGCGGCTGGACAGAAAGCGCGTACGGTTGTCCTGACTTCCGGAGCGGAAGTGCTCAACCGGTCCGGCATCTGAGCGGGGTGCAATCGGCGGTTGGTCAGCAGCACGATCGTCAGCAGCACGATCTTCGGCGGCATATAACGGTCTCTTGGTCATTGCGATTCAGCGGGATTTTCAGGGGTCGTCCTCGTGGTCATCGTGGGTCAGCGGGATTTTCAGGCTTCGTCGGGTGGCGGCGCAATGCGAAAGAGGCCGGACTCGATGGTGAGCCCGGGCCCGAACGCCATGCCGAAAACGGTTTGCGGTTCAGGGGCACGGTACGCATCCACCAGTTCCTTGAGCACAAATAGGATGGTGGCGCTGCTCATGTTGCCGTATTCGCGAAGCACGGTGCGGGAGGCGGCAATCTGTTCATCGTCCAGTTCCAGGGCTTCCTGCACCTTGTCGAGGATGGCGCGTCCGCCGGGGTGGACCGCCCACCGGGTGATGTCGCCGCGCGTGAGGCCGGCGCCGGCCAGTATGGTGTCGAGCGCCGGACCTATGTTGGTGCGGATGATCTCGGGCACGTAGGTCGACAGCCGCATTTCGAAGCCCTGATTGCCGATAGTCCATGCCATGTCGCCCTCGCCTTCGGAGGTAAGGTCGCTGTGGAAGGAGCGCATTTCAAGGGGTGCGGGGCCGCGGGTGGATGGGGTTCGTGCGCTGACAAGCGCGCCGGAGCCGCCGTCACCAAATACGGAAGCGGAGATCATGGCGTCGGTGTCGTCGCTGAACTGCAGGTGCAGCGTGCACAGCTCCACGCACAGTACCAGCACAACGGCATCGGGATCGTTCTGGCAGAAGGCGTGCGCCATTTTCAGTCCCTGGAATGCCGCATAGCAGCCCATGAAGCCGATATGGTAACGCTGGGTGGTGGTGCGCAGGCCCAGGTCGCGAACGACAAAGTAATCGGGTCCGGGCGCGAAAAAACCGGTACAGGAGACGGTGACAAGATGGGTGACATCCTCCTTGCCGATGCCGGGCGTGTTGCGGAGCAGCTTCCCGGCCAGGTCGGTGAAATGCCGGCGCGCCTCGCGGGTGTAGACGTCGTTGCGCCTGCGGGTATCCGGCGCGGCGGTAACGGTGCCGTCGCCGTTGAAGAAAAGGGGCGGATCGGCGGAGCCGCTGAAATCGGTGATCACACTGTGCCGCTTGCGTATGCCGGAATTGTGATAGATGCTCCTGAGGACCCGTTTCACGGCGTCACGCTCACTTACATTGCGCTGCATCAGCTCGCAGGCAAAGGGCTGCTCGTAATGCGTTTCGGGCACGGATGTTTCCAGGCGATGAATGTATACGGTCATATATAAAAAGGAATCCCACGGTTGGATGCGTCCCGCATTGCTGCAGGACTGTATGTGCCAATCATAACCGGATTTTCACGGGAATCGTTTATGATGCGGCCGTGAATCGTTTATGGGGAGCGCCTGTCTCTTTGCGGAACTTCCGCGTAATGTAATGGAAGCGGAGGTTGTGCAGGATGGCGGCCATGGTGAGCCCGGCAATGAGCCCGGTCCAGAGTCCGCGCGGGCCCCATTCCAGTCCCATCCCGAGCCAGTAGCCCAGCGGGATTCCGATGACCCAGTAGGCGGTCAGGTTGACGAACATGGGGATTTTGGTGTCCTTGAGCCCGCGAAGCGCACCCGAACCGCTCACCTGCAGCCCGTCGGATATCTGGAAAATAGCCGCCATGATCAGCAGACTGGCCGCCATGGAGATAACCTCCGGATCCTGCGTGTAGATGGATGCGATCCGGTGCGGGAAGAGCATCATGAGCACCGCCGTGCCGCACATGATGAGGGTGCACAGGCCGATGCCGGTGTAGCCGGCAAACCGGGTGTGAGGCAGCTGCCGCCGGCCGTAAAGCTGTCCGACCCGCACGGTGATGGCCATCGACAGTCCAAGCGGGATCATAAACGTGATGGAAGCGAAATTGAGGGCGATCTGGTGCGCGGCGACAACCGTGGTGCCAAGCGTGCCCATGAGCAGGGCCATGACCGCGAACATGCTGGTCTCCATGCCCATGCTGACGCCGATGGGCGTGCCGATGCGGAGGATTTCGCCTATGTGCTGCCGCTCCGGCAGGCGCAGCTCCCGAAACACCCGGAAACGCCGGTAGGCCTTCTTTCCGGCGGTGTAGATAAGCATCGCCAGGAACATCACCCAGAACACGATGGCCGTGGCCCATCCCGTGCCGACCGCACCCAGCTCCGGAAACCCGAACCGGCCATAGATAAGCGTGTAGTTGCCGAGGATGTTGAAAACGAGTCCGACCAGCGTCACGTAGAGAGCCGGACGCGTAACCCCCATCGACTCATTGAAAAAGCGCAGGACCATAAAGGCGAAAACCGCCGGCACGCCCCAGGAGAGCGCAAAAAGGTAGCCCCTGGTAATCCGGATCACCTCGTCGGCGAAGCCCAGCAGGTCCATGACCGGACCCAGGTTGTTCAACAGGAAAATCACCGGCACGGACATGAGCACCGCAAGCCAGAGGCCCTGGCGCACCTTCTTGCCGATCGAGTGGAGCTCCCTGGCCCCGAAAAGCTGTGCGATGATCGGGCTCAGCGCCATCAGGACGCCGATCGAAATCGTGAAAAAGGGCATGAAAAAGCTCGAGCCGATAGCCACCGCCGCCAGGTCGTCCGGATGGTAATTCCCCGCCATCACCGTATCCACAAAACTCATTGAGATCTGTGCAAGCTGCGCCCCGACCAGCGGAAGCCCGAGCCCCAGGATCGTGCGGGATTCCGTCTTAACGGAAGGCGGCGCGGGCATCCGGCTATGATTCCCGGCGGTAGACAAGGGTGGGTATGGCATCGTCTGGCTTGCCCTCCAGGTGGGAGATGATGGCGGACGCGGCCAGTGCGCTCATGCGGGCCCTGGTCTCGTTGGTGGCGCTGGCGATATGCGGAAGCAGCACGCAGTTGGGCGCGGTGAGCAGGTCCGGGTGGACTTTCGGCTCCTCTTCGAAGACATCGAGCCCGGCCCCGCCGATGCGTTTTTCATGCAGCGCTTTGGCCAGTTCGGCCTCGTCGATTACCGGGCCGCGCGCCGTATTGATCAGGATGGCATCCGGTTTCATCATGGCCAGCCGCTCCCTGTTGATGGCATGACGCGTTTCAGGTGTGAGCGGACAGTGCAGCGACAGGAAATCGGACTGCTTTGCCAGCTCGTCGATCGAATCCACCCATTTGGCCCCGTATTTCTTTTCATCAGCGGCATCAAGCTGCGCGGTGTCGTGGTAGAGGATGTTCATGCCGAATCCGCGGGCGCGTCGGGCAAAGGCGCGGCCAATGCGGCCCAGGCCAAGAATGCCGGCGTTTTTGCCGTGGATCTCCTTTCCCAGAAAACCGAACGGATGCCAGCCGTCGAACTCGCCGGCCCGCAGGCTGTCCTCGGCCTCACGCATGCGCCGGGCGACACCCAGCAGCAGCGTAAAAGCACAGTCGGCCGTCGCCTCGGTGAGCACATCCGGCGTATTGGAGACCAGGATCCCGAGCTCCTTCGCGGTCTCCACATCAATATTATTATAACCCACGGCATAGTTGGATACGATCCGCAGTCTCTTGCCGGCACGGAGCACATCCCCCGTGACGGGAGTGGACAGGCAGCTGAGCAGGGCGTCATAGTCGCCGATCACCTCTTTCAGGCGTTCTTCACTGTCAAAGTCGCCGCGCTGGCCTACAGTGACATCGTATCGGGCGGAAAGCAGATCAATCCCCCTGCCGGGTTGGGGCTCTGTAACAAGTACACGCATGGCAATAATAATTTAGGGTTCGGAAAAAGTCACCGGGAGACCGGCTCCTCATTCACGCGTATCAGAGCCGGAACGGGCTTGTCATATGCTGCAAGCGAAAGGTAATATACAAAGGGTTCCAGGACCTGCGCACACATAACATCCGGTTTCTGCCAGGATCTCAGCGTAATGTGCAGGGTATCCGCCTCCATCCTGAATTCCGGGGGCGCAAGATGATGGCAGGGGGTGGGCAGGTGTCCGCTGATGCGCAGGTACCGGTCCGGCGGGTCAGGCGCCATGACGGCCTGCTCAACGTAGGCCGGACTGTACTGGACGGTGGTGTCGCCGGACGGTTTTTCGGGAAGGTGGGTGGATGCGCCGGGAGGATCACTGCGGTTCTGTCCGCCTGATGCACATGCGCTCACAATGCATAGGCCCGACACCGACGGCAGCATCAGCAGGAACGCCGGGAAAACCAGCCGGAGGAAGCGGCTCAGCTTCCCCGATGGACGGATATCATGATTTTTCATCCCGGATGTCCGTGATTTCGGCATCATTCCACATTTTCTCCAGTGCGTAGAAGTTCCTTGTCTCCTCGTTGAAAATATGAACGACTACATCGACATAATCCAGGACGACCCATTTTTTGTTATCAAGGCCTTCCTTTCGCCATACATGCTCACCGGTCTGCTCCTTGATCTTTTCGGTGACGTTGTTGGCAAGAGCGCGGATCTGGGTATCCGATCCGCCCTGGCATACGATGAAATAGTCCGTGAGCGTGGTCAGTTTGCGTACATCGAGTACGCGCACATTTTCTGCTTTTTTTTCAAGCAGGGCCTCGTTTATGAGGGAAACAAGCGGGGCAAATCCAGGTCTCTTTTTTCTGGTGGTGCGTGAGGTAGAAGTCTGGGTTTCGTTCATAGGCAGCGTAAGAAGGTACGTCTGGGTAGTTGGTAGTATTTGTTATTGGTTGAGTGATTCGTAATCGGATCCGATCACGATGGTAGCATCAAGATAGAAATCGGGTGATATCTCCCGGATGATCCGGTCGTCGGACAGGCCCAGTGCGCGGGCAACCCTGCGGGCGTTGTCCAGATTACCGCTTCTGTCGATAACAAACGAGCGGGTTACGTCAAAAGTGTCGAAGTTCCCCGATTCCACCACATCGAAGCCGTTCTGGCGCAGGACGGAGGTGAATCGGTTTGCCAGTCCGGGTATCCCGCATCCGTTGCGCACTTCCACCTGGATCACTTCACTCAGGAGAAGGCTGACTTCCGTGCGCTCCGCAACAATGCGTGGATAGATGATACGTGTGAACAGGGCAACCAGGAGTATGAGCAGGAGGATGCTCAGAAAACCCAGTGCGGCATGTAACAGATAGTGAGAACGCTCTTGTTCTGTCATTCAAATGGAAATGGAATGGTTCTCAACGTTATGCCGTGCTCCGTGATTTACCATGCGCGAAACGGGTCATGCATGTGATTTCTGCGGTAATGGGAAGGATAGTACCCGTAGCCGTAACTCTGCGGAATCTGCTGGAAACGGAGCTGTATACGGGTGTTCTCATTGAATTTGTAATTAAGCTCGGCATTCCGGACGTAGAACTGGGTCTGATCATTCTGCCCCATGAAACCCGATCCGAAAGGAGAGTGGGACATGGAGAGGTCCACCCGTCCATACAACCGTTCATTGAACATCATGTGCATGGTGTTCGTGTAGGTGTTCCGGTTGAACATGTCGCCGCCGAACGAGCCCATGGTCACTTCGTAGGAGTGGTCCATCCGGAAATCCTGCAACCCCAGAAATGACGTGCGGTCCTGATCGCTGGTGCGAAGGATGGGACCGGTACGGTCAAGCGTGGATCCGGCATCAGACCGGAATTGGGCCTGCGACTGCGCAAGCGGCATGGCCAGCAACCCGGCAAGAAGAAATACGATCGTATGGATTCTCATAGTGGTCCTGTTTGAGGCGGAATTGCCGGCCGAGGGGTGCCGGCCGGTATGCTTTTTTACGTTATATCATTAACGTAACGAAAACATTCAAATTATGTCAAGCAGAATGCGCAGATAATGTACTTTTTTTTTGTGCCATTTTGGCTGGTTCCGGCAATAGTATGTCCAGCCGACCCTGCCGGCCCTTGAAATGTGCGGAGGTGGAGGGATTCGAACCCCCGGTACACAAAGTGTACAACGGTTTTCGAGACCGCCCCATTCGACCGCTCTGGCACACCTCCGAACGAGAGAAAAGGCTTGTGAAATGCCTCTAAAAACATTATATTACTAAACTTTTCGCAGTTCTACAACATGATATTACATTTTTCGAAATTACTATGACCAATATGAAATTAACGGATTTCAGATACGAATTTGAAAAGATGAAGATTCCATCCCATCCCGTAGAACCGAGAGACGCTGCGAAATTGATGGTATTGAACCGGGCCGACAAGTCGATCACCCATGAGACCTTTGCCGATATCCACAAGTATTTCAACAAGGGTGACTGTCTGGTCTACAACAACACGAAAGTTTTTCCCGCCCGGCTCAAAGGAAAAAAAGAGAAGACCGACGCCTCCATCGAGGTGTTCCTTCTCAGGGAGCTGCAGCCCGAAAACAAGCTTTGGGACGTGCTCGTGGAGCCCGCCCGCAAGATCCGGATCGGAAACAAGCTCTACTTCGGCGAGGATCTCGTGGCCGAGGTGGTGGATAACACCACTTCGCGCGGACGCACCATCCGTTTCCTGTCCGACGAACCCAACGACAAACTCTACGCCATGCTGGACGAGCTGGGCGAGATGC
>RECX01000161.1 GCA_007693825.1 Balneolaceae bacterium | reverse complement strand
CGACCTGTTCGGCGACGAGGCCGACTTCCTGGGTCCGGAATATGTTCCTGTGCGGGTGCTGGATGAAGATGACCTGATTGCGGAAATCGATGAGCCGCTGCCGGTTCGCGACCGTCCCGTTCGACGGCCGGACGCGCTGACAGAGCAGCAGCTTGAGGAAGTGCGCACTTTATGGCGCGACCTTCGGCAGGCCATGAACGACGGCAACTGGGCCCTCTACGGCGAGCTCCTTGATGAACTTGACCAAAAGTTGCAGAATGGCAATTGAAATTCACTGAATCTGACTGAATCTCACTTGACCAGCGTCATCCGGCGGACATTGCGCTGTCCGGCAGCCGTCATTTCATACAGATAAACGCCGCTGCTCAGGCCAGACGCATCGAAAGAGGTGACGTGCGTCCCGGCCGCTTTTACCTCATCCACCAGAATACCCGCCCGGCGGCCATCTGCGGTGAAAACCGACAGTGTGACATGCGACTGTTCCGGGATCTGGAACGTGATGGATGTCGACGGATTGAAAGGATTCGGATAGTTTTGCTCAAGGCGGATGTTCAGGGAGACGTCCGCGACGGCCCGCGTCTCCCGGTTTTCCTTGACAAAGGCGACGGCCGCATGAGCATCCAACACCCCGGTGCCCGTGAAACGATTCCATCCCTCTCCCCGTGCTGTTTCCCTGAGAATTTGTTTCGCCTCTGCAGGTGACAGCTCCGGATTTACCGAAAGCATCAGAGAGACCACACCTGCTGCCATGGGCGCCGCCTGTGAGGTCCCGCACCAGTAACTGCCGTTAAGCGGATTGGTGTGACTCAGCCCAACAATATAGTCGCCCGGTGCAACCAGGTCGATATGGTCCCCGTAATTGCTTCCACCTCCCCAGCAGAATGGCACGGCCAGCACGCCGGCATTATTGATGGCGCCAACCGAGACGACGCCTTCATAGCCGGCCGGATAGAAAGTGACATTGTTATTTGTATTCATCATGCACGCAATGACATGGATACCGGCATCAATGGCATCCGCGACAGCCTGGCTCAGCAGACTGCTTGGGCCGCTGCCTCCCACGCTCATGTTCAACACATCGGCACCGGCATCCTTTGCCCAGTAGATGCCCGCGATCCACCAGGAATACAATCCCGAATTGTTTTCATCCAGAATTTTGACCGGCATAATCCTGGCATTCCAGTCGATGCCGGCCATGGTGCCGTTGTTGTTGCCCGTTGCCAGAGCGATACTCGCCACATTGGTGCCGTGTCCGTGATCATCGGCCGTGGAGGGGATGTCACTCACAAAATTATATCCCGGCACAACCCGGTCCTCAAAATCCGGCACATCGTCCGGCTGGCCCGAGTCCAGCACAGCCATGGTGATGTCGCTGCTACCGGTCGTGATGTCCCATGCCGGGATGATGTTGATATCCTCCCCGGAGATTCCGCTGGTTTCGGCGATGATCTGGCCGGTATTCTGAAGCCCCCATTGCAGATGGAAAAAGCGGTCATTCGGAGCGGCATCCGAGTTGGCCGGACGAGGATCCGGAGCTGCAGGCAAGCCCCTTTGTCCGCTTCCCTGTCCGATGTAATCCGGTTCTGCATGGGTTATCTCCGGATGACTGCGCAATTCCCCGATCAAATCCATCAGGTTCGCGGGATGCTCCGCTACTCCGACGTACATACGCTCACGGGCGGAGGTTCCCGGCCGGACGCTTTTCCTTTTTACTGAAGTCACCACCAGTTTCTGAAGCGAGAGCAGGCCCTGGCTGCTCATGAATGATCCTGCTTCCGGGAAGGCCTGCATCTGATCGGCAGTGATCACAATGTTCCCGGGCAGTTCCTGCGCATCGTGATCGCTTTTCTGTGATTCATGGTAGGCATTCAGCTCCGATAGCACCGGGCTATCCGCATTAAACATGATCAGGATGCGCGCCGGATGATGCGGGTGGGCGTTCATGTCCTGAGCTGATGCGGCTTGCCAGGGCATCATGATGAGCAATGTCGCCGATATCAGACCGGGCAATGTCGCGGACATCAGAAACACGGATGTGATTTTTTTCATACAGGGAGGCCTTTGAGGTTTGGTTGGATCGATGGATGGATGGATGTATGGATGTATGGATGGATTTTCAGGCTGCAACTTGCATAAGATAATTGTTTTATGAATTTAGACGAAAGAGGTGAGATAAAGTTCATACGCCTGTCTACCCACGAATACTGGGGCGAACGTTTGATCGGAACGTCTAACCGGAATGCCTGACCCGAATGAGAAGCCCGAATGTACAGCCTGTACGTATAAGCTGCCGGATCTGCAATATCCTTTGGCCTATGGCAGGCAATGAGGAGAGGCAACGCTTACGCGATCAGCGGGAGCAGCGGGAGCAGCGGGAGCAGCGCGATCAGCGGGAGCAGCGGGAGCAGCGGGAGCAGCTGGTCAGCGGTCCCACCAGGTCACCATGATACCCACCACCAGGGAGAGGCCGATCCATGCGGATCCCCAGTAGGGCCAGGAGGTAGCCGAGACCTTGAGCATCTCGGCCGAGCCGGGCCGGGTGGGGGAAAGCGCTTCGGGCAGCTGAACGATGGTTCTCGGGTCCAGATTCTGGGCGTAATTGTATGCCCACATCAGCGCCTCCGTAATCCCGTAAGCCATCAGTGCTGCAAAAAAGATTACCCAGAGCCATCCCATCCAGCGAAAACCCACAATCGCAATCAAAACCGCCGCTCCGATGAGGCCATAAGCGATATTCGGCATGATCTTGAGTAACCTGTTCCCTTCCAGATCAAAGTGCGCCTTGCCGAGATAATCATTGATCAGATTGATCTTTTCAACATCTCCCTGATTGTGTCCGGTGATATCTTCAATCCAGACATACAAACCCAGACTGCTCTCCATGGCCGGTGAGGAAACCGTGATGGTCCAGATGGGCATATGTAATGCCGGTATCATCACAAGTGCGGCAATAATGAAACCAATACGAGATTGTTTTTTCATAGGTATGGAATTAGTCGGATGCGTTGCTCTCCCATATGGTATGTTTCATTCCTCTAAGTAAGCTGGTCTCTCTTGACTACGGATCAGATATCCTGCGAATTTTTTATTCCATCGCCCAAATATCATACCCGATATAATCATGAGTAATATTACAAAAAAATGTTTCAATAATTTCGTTAGAATTTCTAAAGATATGGGGTCTTCGGGAAGCGGAAATCGTGTGAACAATAGGGTTGGACGGAACAGGACGATCATTTCCCCGGACGAAAAACGAGTGCTGCCGTCACCAGGAAGGCACCGGTAAAAGACAGGAATCCGGCCTGGAACAGTGACTTTTGAACAGAAAAGGGTGGATGCGATCCGGACAGTTGAAAAAGACCGGTCACTACCAGAAGCGCGACCATGACGGTGCTTCCTGCAATGTATACCAGGCTGACGGAAGATATGAGGAACCTGATGCCCTTTCTGATCGGGAGTCCATTACTGCTGCTTTGGATGCTCCCGGAGAAGCGCTGTATGATGGCGTAGAGCAGCAACCCACTCCTTCCATCAGGACGGACGGCCACCTGTCATTTCATGATAACCAGGGCAAAACGAAGGATCCGGTCACCGGAAGGGTATACGGCATGCTCCTCGGAGGGATTCAGGAAAATCCATGTCCCGGGCCGCATTTCGTGCTCTTCGGTCGGAGTCTTGAGCACTCCCTGTCCGTCCATGGTCTGTATCCAGACCGGAAACTTCGAGGTGTGCTCGTTCAGCTCCTCTCCAGGGGCAAGGTGCATGACCACCAGCGCCGTATGATCGTTTTTGTGGACGGTTTCGCTCAGGATGCCCCTTTCCGGGAACTGGTCTCCAGAGGGATATGTGATTTCACATCGTACAGCCATGATATTTCAGTATTAATTGTTGGATGATACTCGTTGGATGATACTCGTTGGATGAAATTCGTTGGATGAAATTCGTTGGATGAAATTCTTCCTTATGTCTTCGCCGGCAGGCATCGCATTTCGGCCTGACAGGGACGATAACAATTATCAAACATTCCGGCCGGCCGTCAGAAATCCTTGACCAGGAAACGTCTGAAGCCGGCCGTTATCGGTACGGCCAGCCACGCCAGCAGGGAAGCCACACTGATGCCCATTCCCAGCGGTGTGCCGAAAAACTCCCGGAATACCGCGCCGGTGAGCCCCATCAGTGCGGATATGTCAAACTGGAGCAGCAGCAGTATCCGGCCGAGATCGATCGGGTTCAGGAGCGACAGTACCAGGACCGGCTTTTCAAGCGGATAGCTCGAGAACATGTAGATCACAAAAAGGATGAGACCGTCGTAAATGATGGTGAAAAAAAGACAGATGACGAGCGCCAGTCCCAGCCCTTTTATGCGGTCGTCGAAGCGGAGTGCCAGATAATAGGCCAATGCCACGAATATGACCGTCAGCATGGATCCGGTGAAAACAAGCATGAGCGCTGACTTCCACGCTTCGGCGCTTGCGGCGTTGTAGAAATACGGCAGCATGACACCCCCCGCAAAAGCGGCAACCAGGGGCAGGGCCAGGCCAAGGAACATCCCCCAGAACAGCTGGTGCCTTTTCACCGGATGGCATAAAAGCAGCTCAATGTATTCCCGTGCATTGTAGAGGTAAAACGCTCCCAGAATGATGGATGCCAGCGGAATTACGATCAGGATGATGTTCATCATGCTGGTGGCCACGCGAAGGCCATCGCCGCCGAACCGGAACAGCACATCGGTCAGCACCAGAAAAAAGAGCACGTAGGCGATAATCCAGCGGCTGCGAAACACGTCGCGAAGCTGGTATTTAAGGATTTTCAAGATCATGGCGTTTCTCCGGTTTCTGCCGTGACTTCAGGCTGACGTCCAAGCTTGACGGCAATCGCCCGCTCCAGCGTGGACTGTCCCGTCTCCTCCAGAAGCCCGGCAACACTCCGCTCGAAATAGATTTTTCCATCCAGCAGATAGACCACCTGCTCCGCCAGCTCCTGGACCTCGCTCATGATATGCGAAGTGAGGATGATGGTGGTGCCGCGATCCCGTTCCGCAAGGATCTTGTCCTTCAGAAAGCTGCTGGATACGGGGTCGAGTCCCGTTGTCGGTTCATCCAGGAACAGCACTTTCGGGCGGAACAGGAAAGCCAGCACGGCGCTTACTTTTTGCCGGTTTCCGCCGGACAGTGTCCGGAACGGCTTGTCTTTTTCGGATTCCAGTCCGAACCGCTCCCAGAGTTCAAAGTCCGGCGTGTCATCGTGTGCAGGTTCCGGAGCCGAAGCGGATTGCCCGTTGTTCTGCGGCCTGCCGGCATCCTTTTCTGCCAAAGCCCCCTTTTGCCCGGTGTTTTTAATGCTATCTGGCGCATCCTTGCGGGTGGATGCGGAACGGCCCTCAGATTTCGATGCCGACTTTCTGATATCCCGGATCATGTCCACGATTTCCGTCACGGTCAGGTTTTCGGGATAACGGGCCAGCTGGGGCATATATCCGATCATTTCCCGGTAGCGGCTCTCGCCGTTGACATGTATTCCGTCCACGGTTATCGTACCGCTGTCGGGTTTCACCAGGCCAAGAATACTCTTTATGAGGGTTGTTTTGCCGGCACCGTTCGGACCCAGGACGGCGGTAATGCGGCCCGGCTCTATTTCCACATCCACAGACGAAAGCGCCTGCAGTGTGCCGTATTTCTTGTTGAGTGCGTTGATGCGAATCATATGGCCACCTTCCGCATGAGCGGTTTTTCATCGACCAGGGTTTCCGGCGTAATCGTGGGCATGACGCGCTCCGTCAGGTCAAGTATCTGTACGAAAATGCTTCTGAGCAGCATAAGGGCCATGGGGTTGCGCTCCACGATCAGTGAAAAGAGCCGGACCGGGCGGTGCGGTACGTCTCCGAAACCGTCACCGTTCAGATCATATCCGCTGTATTTGTCCCAGTAGTTGGCTTCAAAGTTGTTCCGGCTGTGCCTGCGGCTGTTGGTCGACACGTCAAATGCGTTATCTATGAAATTGTTTTCGGTGATCAGATTGTCCATGCTGCTTGCCATGATCCGGATCGCCCACCCGTTCCGGTGAAAACTGTTCCGGTGTTTTTTGACGCGGTCGCTTCCTTCGGAGCGAATACCGATGGTGTTTCCGCTGAATTCGTTTTCGAAAATTTCGCTGTCCGTGATTTCCTTAAGCAGCAATCCATACGAGGAAGCGCCCCAGTTGTTGACAAACAGGTTGTGTTTCATCATGACGCGCCTGCTGTACATCACGGCTACCCCGGCTCCGTTATTCTCAAACCGGTTGTCCCGGTACACGCAGTCATCCGAAAACATGAAATGCAGGCCGTATCGAATGTTTTTCTCGACATGATTGCCGGTAATACTGCTCTCCTGCACATACTCGAGATAGATGCCGTCGCGATGCCCGATGATCTCGTTATCCGCTATGAGGGCCCGGTTCGAGTTCCAGAGGTGGATGCCGTTGGCTGAAACGGATTCCCGGGTGTGGTAGGCCCGAAGGCGGTTGTCACTGATCACCATGTCATGGGCGCGCGCCAGATAGATTCCGAAAAAGGTATCATCCAGGATGTTGTCGATTACTTTTCCACCGGACGCCCGCTCAAAACGGATAGCGGCATGGTCGCGGCTGTGGCTGGTCGGTACATTACGGATCTCCAGGCCTTCCACATGCACTTTATCGGCGGTAATCCTGATCCCTTCGCCCTTGTGTTCCACATCAATAACCGGCCGCCCGATGCCCAGTATGGTGACCTGCCGGTCCACCAGCAGCTCGTGCTCACGGTAGGTGCCGGCTTCCATGCGAATGGTGTCGCCGTCGGACGCTGCAGACAGGGCATCGGCTATCCTTGCAAAACCGCCACGCTCTCCCACGATAAGGGTTCGGCTTGCGGCCTCTGAGCGATTACTTTCATCGGCCAGCAAGTTTTCCGCAAACGGTCCCGATTCTGTCCGCGCAGCTTTACGTGTCATAACTTCATCGGACACCCTGTTTCCCGGGGTGACTTTCGAAGTGGTTTCCGGGGTGACTTCCGAAGTGGTTTCCGGGGTGACTTCCGAAGTGGTTTCCGTAGACGGCGTCAGTCCGGGAGCGGCAGGTGCCGGGCGGCTGTGGACCATGAAGGCCATCAGCATGGCAAGGGCCATAGATAATGCTATGTGAGATTTCCGGTGCATAAACTGACGCTTGTTTTTTTGGAAAGTCAATGATGATTGTGGCTGTGTCCATGAGTTCCGCCGGACCAGCTGTCCCTGACGATTTCCCGGACCTCCACCCATCGGACGACCCGGCCGTCGAACCCGGACTGCTGGCGGCGTGCCGCGTCCTCGTCGGCATAAGCCGAAAAATTCAACGCCATGGGGCTGCGCAGGCCGTCGCTTTGCAGATACCAGGCTGATTCAGCTGCAATCCAGTTTCCAGGATTATTAAAATCCGGCACCCAGAGCGAGTGGATATCC
Organism: Balneolaceae bacterium; assembly: GCA_007693825.1. Lineage (GTDB taxonomy): Bacteria > Bacteroidota > Rhodothermia > Balneolales > Natronogracilivirgulaceae > SKNL01. The sequence continues at coordinate 3,662 of RECX01000161.1, read as the reverse complement.
AGCTCCCTTCCGTCTCCGCTGTCCACGAAAGCGGCCATGCATTCGATCGCATCAAAGGCGTACTGTCTGCCCTGCTGTGTGATGAGCTGTGCGGCAAACTGCTCCTGGCTGATCATCATCCGGCAGTGGTCGCACTCCTGCTGCCCGATCCGGATCTCCTGCGGCCCACGGTCGCATGCCGCGGCCAGCAACAAGACGGAAGCCAGAAATATTGGCTTCAAGCTGTATCCAACAGAGATTGAAAAATTCATAGAAACAAGCACAAGCTATTCATTTGTAATGACATAAGATGCAACCTGAAAGTCAGGGTCCATCCTTTTTTTCTGCGAGGAAGGCCAGCGCTTCTTCCCAGGAGTGACGTGTACCCGGGTAGGCCTCCCCGATATTGAACAGCAACGACGGATCGGCATCGGGGTCCATGGCACTCACCCAGGATCCGCCCGGACTCGGAAGGTTTCTGCTCAGATGGAAGATCAGTTCATCCGGTTTCATGAGCTGTCTGGCCGAGATGAAATCCACGATACCGATGACCTGGAAGTCTTCGCGTCCGAGTCCCTTTTCCTGCATGTACCAGACCAGGTTCTCCACGGAGCGGAACCTGAGCACCGTACCATCTGCTGCCAGGGCCACCGCGCCATACCGGCGGCTTCTCAGCTCACGGCCGCTGTGGTCGCAGTACTCGCCGTACAAACTGACCTCCACATTTCCGAAGTAGTGTGAAACCGGGGTGCCGGTCCGGAAAGCATCAGAAGGAACGTTTCGAAGGTCCTCATTGATCGCTGAAACAGGTGGCGAGCCGGGAACCGGGTTGATTTCTGCGTTGTCGTTTTTCCCGCCTTCGCATGCCAGCACAACAACCATCAGCGCCACGACGGCTGCCAATCCCGAAAAGTTTACCGAAAAAGAGGTTATTACTGAATTCATTTGATGTGTCGTTGCTTCTTCCATTTATATGCCTGCGGCTGTGCCGTTCGCCGTTCTGTGTTCTCTGTTCTCTGTTCGCCGTTCTCAGTTCTCAGTTCTCTGTTCTCTGTTCTCAGTTCTCAGTTCTCCTCTCGCCGGACCGTGCATGACCGGCCTGCCTTTATTACTATTTGCCGAAAAAAGTATTCCTGACTGTCATAGCTGTTCCGGCTGCCAGCGACAACCCGATCCAGAGCGTACCCCAGTAGGGCCAGGAGGTGGCTGTGATGTTGAGCAGGGTTTTCCTGCCGATCAGCGGCGGCTGGTAGCTCATGCCGGGGACCTTGATGGCCGCACGCGGATTAAGGTCATGCCCGTAGTCGTAGCCCCACATGTAGAAATCCACCATCCCGGCCACTCCGGACGCAACAAACAGTATAATCCAGACCCAGGCAAGCCAGAGCTTGCCGACCAGGGCCGCGGCCAAACCCAGCGCAATCAACCCGCCGACCACCCACGGCATGATATCCAGCGTGCCTACCAGGTCCGGATCAATTTCCTTCATGCCTACGTAGTGGTTGAGGATATTGATATTGCGGATATCGTGCCGATCATGGCCGGTGATGTCGTCCATCCAGATATACATGCCCATTCCGTCCGGATATTGCGGCGCGGTGAGCGTGATCGTCCAGATAGGAGTAAAATACGCCGGGATCAGCAGCAATGCCGCCAGGACCAGTCCTAATCGGGTTGATTTCTTCATTGGGATTATTGCCTTGTTAACTCGACTTTTTAAAAATGAACCGTTGAAAAGGGCAGGACCTGTCACAATCCCGCCCTTTTAACCTCAGTTATGCATTATTAACGCCTGTTTGGTCTCAATCAATGATTCAGTCACTCTTCTCCGGTGCGCCAGGTCAGCGGCACGTCCGATCCTGCTGGTGACACCCGGACGTAGCCCTGCATCTCCTGGTGAAGCGCGGAGCAGAAGGCGGTGCAGTAGAACGGATAGATGCCCGTGCGTTGCGGATGCCAGACGATGGTCTTGGTTTCACCGGGTGCGATCAAAACTTCGCCGCTGTTGGCGCCTTTAATGGCAAACCCGTGCACCATATCCCAATCCTGCTCAATATTGGTCAGGTGGAAGTACACTTCATCGCCTACCCGGATTCCTTCGATGTTGTCGGGGGTGAAGTGACTTCGGATGTTGGTCATGTAGACCCGCACCACATTGCCGTCACGTTCTACCCGTGCATCGCGCGGACGCATCACCGCATGCGGATGCTTGTTTTCGTCCAGATCGTATATCTGCTTTACATTTGGCCTGATAATGTCAGCCTTTATGGCCTGCGCGTAATGCGGCTCACCGATCGTGGGGAAGTCCAGCAGCAGTTCCATGCGGTCGCCCGAAATGTCGTACAGCTGGGCGGGGTGGAGCTGTTTCGGTCCGGTCGGCAGAAAGCGGTCACGGGAGGTCTTGGTCAGGCCGACCATGTACCTGCGGTCCGGGTTCGGAGTGTCGCCGCCGGTGATCATCAGGTGGCCGATGGAGTAGTAGGCATCGATACGGTCGAGGACCTCAAAGGTTTCCAGCGACCACTTCACGATTTCCGAGGAGATGTAGACCGATGTATAGGCGTTTCCGTCGCCGTCAAACTCGGTATGGAGGGGACCAAGGCCCGGGTTTTCCACTTCACCGGCGATAGTGGCCTCGTATTCGAGCACCGGAATACCGTTGATCACCTCTTCAAACGCTTCGTTTTCAATGGCTTCAATCATCCGGCTGAATGAGTGCACCGGAATAACGGTGGCGAGTTTTCCACCGGCAACGATGTACTCGCCTGTGGGATCGATATCCACTCCGTGCGGCGACTTGGGCGTCGGCAGGAAGTAGATCATATCCGGAGCGTCTTTCGGGTCAAGGAGCAATACTTCATCATGGACCGTAGATGAGGCAATACCCGTGCTCTTGTCCTTCAGGTTGTGATAATAATTGGCCGGGACAGAGCGGGCGCGTCCTTCACGGACATACTCCTGAGCCTTTTTCCAGTTGACGGCCACTACGTAGTCTTTGTCAAACTCGGAAGCATAGATCTCCAGCAGGGTGTGCGCCTGCTCGGTGTTGTAGGTGGTGAAGAAGGCCCAGTCGGCGGACGGACCCTTGCCTGCCCGGCCGAGGTCGTAGTGGTAGGGAGGCATGATGATCTGGAAGTCCATGCTCATCTCACCAGATTCGGGATCCACGGCAATAAAGCTGAGTGACCCATCGAAATTCTCCTTGTAGGAGTCGATCGGCACATCCTTGTCCATTTCATAGGGGATGCTGAAGCGGGTGGCACCAAGGATATACTCGGTGTTTTCCGTTACGAAGGTGGAGGCGTGGTTTCCACCCGTGTTGGGAAGCTCGAGAATTTCGGCCGTCTCGAAGGTGGTCAGGTCAATGCGTGCCACACGCGGGGTGTTGTTGCCGTTGATGAAGATCCAGCGTCCGTCCGGCATCCCGTTTGTCTGTGAGAAATCCGGGTGGTGCGAGTCGTCCCACGGAATGAAACCGTAGCTGGTCATCAGCAGCGGCTTGGTCTCTTCGGAGTAGCCGTATCCCGATTCCGGATCCTGTGAAAATACCGGGATGTTACGTAACATGCGCGCCGAGGGCAGGCCCCAGACGCTAAGCTGACCGCTGTATCCACCCGAAAAGAATGCATAGTATTCGTCATATTCTCCCGGGGCTACGTAAACCCGCTGTGCGGCATCGCGGG
>RECX01000163.1 GCA_007693825.1 Balneolaceae bacterium | reverse complement strand
GTCAGGATCAGGAATAGCCCGTAAGCACCGCAATTGCTATTGCTACAATGGCCACAAGGTAGAACCACAGCAGGCGCACTGCCAGCCACGAAGCCCATGTGCTCCAGGGGATTTTGGCCATGCCCAGGACCGCCATGGTCACTCCGGATGTCGGTATGATCATATTGGTGATACCGTCTCCCATCTGGAACACCAGGACCACCGTCTGGCGCGTAATCCCCACAAGATCGCCCAGCGGGGCCATGATCGGAATGGTCAGCGCCGCCTGTCCGCTCCCGCTCGGCACCACAAAATTGATTACTGTCTGCACCAGGAGCATGATCTCGGCCGACATGACCGGGTGCCAGCCGTCGATGGCATTGGACAGGCTGTACAGTATGGTATCGACGATCTGTGCGTCCGTGATCAGCAGCAGGATGGATCGCGAGAGGGCAATGATCACCACAGCGCTGAGCACGTCTTTCATCCCGTCAATGAAGGCGATGGCAGCCACGTTGCCGGACAGTCCTCCTATGACAGCGGACAGCACGCCAATTACCAGGAACAGCGCCGCCATCTCGGTGATGTACCAGTCCAGGCTCGTCGCCCCGTAAATCAGCACCGCAATCCCGGTGACGAAAACGAGCAGCACCAGTTTTTGCCTCCATGTAAACGGCTCATCATCCGAGACATCCGTGCTGAGCTCCTTTTCCCTGTCTTTGTCAAAGGCATACATGGGCGACAGGGACGGATTCTTGTAGATTTTCCGGGCATAACTGCTCACGATCCAGATGGCGGCGGCGGTCGTGAAAAACCACAGCACCATCCGGAACTCCCATCCCGAGAGGATCGGGATCTCGGCCAGGCCCTGCGCCACGCCAACGGTGAACGGATTCACCACCGCGCCTGCAAATCCGGCACTGGCGCCAATGAACGGCACGGAGACCCCGACAATCGAATCATACCCGAGCGCCAGGGCCAGCGGCACAAACAGCGGAATGAAGATGATCACCTCCTCCGCCATCCCGAAAATGCTTCCCATGAGCGAAAAAATGACGATGAAGACCGGGATGAAGAACGGCCGCAGTGAGTCGTGGCGGTTGAACAGGATGGCCGCCTTGCGGATGCCCAGCATGAAAGCCCCGGTTTTCTGGATGATGGAAAAGGCGCCCGCCACGATGAAAACGAACGTGATGATGAGGATGGCGAACGGGTCCGTGAACCCGTTGATGGGTGCCATGATCAGCTCTACCAGTCCGGCCGGCTCGGAATCCACCGCATGGAACGAATCCGGATCCACCACGATGCGGCCGTCCTCCTCAACACGCTCGTAGCTGCCACCCGGGATAACCCAGGTAAGTGCCGCAAAGAAACACAACAGCGCCAGAATCAGGATGACCGTGTTCGGAGCCTTGAAGCGTGTGAGCCAGTGTGATTTTTCGGTGGATGGGGATCCGGACGACGCCGGATCAGCCGGTCCGGAAGCCGCGCTCTTGTCCTTTCCAGATCGGGGATGAGACCCCTTTTGTGCGCTGTCATCGCTCATAATCTGCCTTCAGTCAGTTTCTGGATGGTTTTCACAATCATGAAGTATACCCTTCCCGGCGCATATTTAAAAATGAATAGCAATCTGACTTTTTCGGGGTGCCAAAAACATTGATTTTTATGCTTTTTTTGCCGCCCGTCCAAAACGGTACGCGATAATCACGATGAGCGCAATGGCAATGCCGGCAATCGGCGGAAGGACTCCCATCCATCCGGAGCGGGAAGTCCCGTCCGATCCATTGGCTTTATCTTTTGCCGCATCAGCTTCCGCTGAAATCCCGATTCCCGAATCACCCTCCGCACTGATTCCAGGATCATCCTGGCCCGCATGGTCCCAATCCCATTCCGCCACATCTCCGTCCCGTTCCGCATGGTCTCTGTCCCGTTTCCGAAAGTCCGTGTCCATGTCCCTATGGTCTCTATCCCAGGCCGTCTCGATAAACTGGTCCTCGCAATCGGTGTCTGCTTCCAGGGTATCACCATTTGAAGACACATCTCCACACGGGACGATAGCCAGGGTATCCGGTCCGGTCCATGCTGTTGCCTCGGAACCGGACAAGACGGGAACGAGCAGCACTGCAAAAATTGCGGCAAGCAGCATTGCCATTATCTTTGTCCTGGCCATTGCTCCTGCCATCGCCATTCGTCTTGCTAATACTCTTGCTCTTGCAGCTGCTCCTGCTTTTGCCATTGTCATTCCTCTTGCTCTTGCTCTTGCAGCTGCAGCTGCTCCTGCAGCTGCTCCTGCCTTTGCCATTGTCAATGTCATTGCCCTTGCCGACACGGTTCCGGTATTGTCGAAAAAGACTGCCATAAAGATATTTTGTCAGTTATACAGAGTTCACACCACCGGCTTGAATGATCTCATTTTTGCAGGCGATATCAAATAATCAAAAAAATGTAAAACGGCACTTCGAAGAATCGCATGAATTACAGGGATTACAGGGATTACAGGGATTACAGGGATTACAGGGATTACAGGGATCGAAGTATTCAGTTCTCCAGCATTTTTTGGGCTTCTTCGTACCCTTTTTTGATCAGGTCCGAGATCTGGTCGGTATCCACTTTGTCGAAGTCCGACAGATCCGGCTTGATCAGCACATTGACGTCCTTGAGATACGGTTTGCTGATGTTGGTGATCATGAACTCGAACGTGTTCAGCATTACTTCAATGATGTGCTCGGGTCTTTTTGCCGCCGCGCTCACCGTCAGCTGCACCGCGATGATGTAATCGGCGCCCATATCCACAAGGGGGGTTACCGGGACGTTTTCGACGATCCCGCCATCCACGAGCAGCCGGCCATCGATTTCGACCGGCTTGAAGATGCCCGGAAGACAGGCGCTGGCGCGGACCGCATCCGCCAGATTCCCCTTCTCCAGAATGACCTTCTCACCCGTAGCGATGTCCGTCGCGATGATCCGCATCGGGATTTTCGCATCCTCGATATTCTTGTCACCGATCTTTTCGACAAGCAATTCGCCGAATTTTTCATTGGACATGAGTCCGAATTTGGACAGCGAAATCTCCGATATGTCCAGCCAGCGGAGGTCTCTGGTCAGTTTTTCAATTTCATCCACATCCACACCAAATGCGTACAGCGCACCCACGAAGGAACCGATGCTGGTCCCGGACAAGCAATCCACTTTGATGTTTTTTTCCTCCAGCGCTTTGAGCACACCGACATGCACAGCACCCAGAACGGCGCCGCCACCCAGCGCCAGACCTGTCTTTTTCTTTGTCTTCTGGAATAATTTCATAGCCACACCTTTTATAGTCATACCTATTATGGTCACAGCTGAGGTTTTGAATACTTTTTTTCATCGGGCAGCAATTCCGGAAATACACTCGTTCATGTCCGGTACTTAAGAAAACTTCTGCAGTGCAAGATCCAGCCGCTCAATAACCTCACCGCGACCGAGCAGCTCCAGCGTTTCGAACAGATCGGGGCCGGATCCCGCACCGGTAACGGCCACGCGCAGCGGCATCATGAGCTTGCCGAAGCCCACGCCTTCCGCTTCCACTATTTCGGAAAGGATGCGCTTCAGCTCTTCGGCCCGGAAATCGGCATCCTGCAAACCGGAAATCCGATCCCGGTACTGCATGATCCGCGGCGGAGTGTCCTCCTTCCACCCTTTTTTGACAGCTTTTTCATCGAATTTCACCGGAGCGTCGAAGAAAAAGATTCCCGCTTCCAGAAATTCCGGAAGGCGCGACACCCGTTCCTTGAGCAGCCGCACCACACCGGTCATGAAATCCCTGTCGCCGGACAGCTTCTCCTCCTTTTCCGTCAGGGACTCCTTGCCGGGAAGCCCGCGCTCCCGCACAAGCGCCATAAGCTCCTCCGCCAGCTCCGCATCAGCGCGCTGCCGCATGTAGTTCTCATTGAACCACAGCAGTTTTTTGAAATCGAAAATGGCTCCGCTTTTGCCGACGCGGTCCAGCGTGAACTCCCGGGTCATCTCCTCCAGTGCGAGCAGTTCGCGGTCATCGCCCGGACTCCATCCCAGCAACGCCAGGAAGTTGATCACCGCATCCCGCTCGTACCTCTCCTTCCTGTAATCCCGCACGTTTACGGGGATGCCCTCTTCCCCGGCCTTTCGCTTGGACAGCTTCCCGCCGCTGGGCGACATGATCAGCGGCAGATGCGCCATCACGGGCGGCTCCCATCCAAGGTATTTGTACAGGAGGATGTGTTTTGGCGCCGAACTGAGCCACTCCTCGCCCCGGATGACGTGCGTGATCTCCATTTCATGGTCATCGACCACATTGGCCAGGTGGTAGGTGGGCATGCCGTCGGCTTTCAGCAGCACCTGATCATCGAGCCCGTCGGTTTCGAAAGAAACCGGCCCGCGGACCATATCCTCGAACAGTACCGTCTCGCCTTGCGGCACTTTCAGCCGCACCACATACTCCGATCCCTCCTCCAGCAGTTCCTGCAGCTCCACCTCGCCGAGGGTGAGGCTGTTTCGCATCTGCATGCGGGTCTGCGAATCATATTTGGGATTGGGATTCTCCGGCGAACGCAGCCGCTCACGCATGTTTTCAATCTCGTCCACCGTGTCATACGCATAATAGGCATATCCCGCATCCACCAGCTGCTGGGCATACATGGCATAGCGGTCCCGGCGCCGGCTTTGGTGGTAGGGGCCGAACGTCCCTTTGAACGCAGATGTGACGGGATCCGTGGCCCTGCCGCTGTTGCCGTTATCAGACCCGTGAGGCGCTTCCCCGGATCCGGGCTCATAATCCAGGCGGGATATGTTTTTCGCCTCTCCGCCCGTCGCCTCGGCATCCGAAGTCTTTTCATCCGTGCTGATCACGACCGGGCCCTCGTCGGGATGCAGGCCGGCCCAGGCCAGACTCTCCAGGATGTCCTGCTCGGCCTCCGGCACGTAACGCGCCTGATCCGTGTCCTCAATGCGAAGTATGAACGCACCTCCATGATGACGGGCAAACAGATAGTTGTAGAGTGCTGTGCGAAGACCTCCGATGTGGAGCATGCCTGTCGGGGACGGGGCAAAACGGACACGTACTTTGGGGTTCATTGGCTTGGTTTTTTGCAATTCTTTTATACTGAATGTACAGAAAAGTAAGGGGGATTGAAATAAGATGCGGCATGGATCCGGCCGGATTGAGACTATTCATGACGGTTTGCAAACAGCAGATACAAACGCCTGGAAACAATCAGCCGGTTTGCTCCAACCACGGATTGATGACCACAATGCCGCAGCCCTCGAAATCCATCCCATTCCTGGTGGCCAGTTGGCTCTCCCGGGACCGCGCAATCGCAGCAATCTGAGCATCAAACTGACTTATGGGACGTCCACTCTGGCGCCTTGACACGGCAATACGGGCATAGGCCATGGCGGCATCGCCATCGAACGGTAACACCCGCTCGTGAAACAGTTCATCGAACAGTCGAACGACCGCTTTCTGCAATTGTTTTTTTCGATCACCGTCAGGCAGTAAAGAGACACCATATAGTATTTCAGCCTGGGTGATGGTGCTCGTAAAAAGAGCCGCAACAGGTCTTTGGCTGACCCATTGAATGACATTCGAATCTGGTGACGGTTTGACAAGCTCCGACAGCACATTGGTATCCAGAACGATCATGGCTCCATCCAGAAGTTTTTGGGTTCACGGATCGGTTCCCGGGGCACTTCCGGCAACTCTGTCCCACCCAACGGCTCAAAGAGGGCACGGATAGCCGTTGCAAGGTTTTCCAGCTCCCGGGGCTCCCTGCTGAGCGCCGATTTAAGGATGATCCTGGCCTCCTCTTCCATGGAATGACCATGCAAGGCGGCCTGGACTCTGAGCCGCTTTTTTACATCCTTGTCCAGATTTCGAATCGTGATACTTGCCATCGGTGTATTCATTTATTTTACAATATCATTGATTGAAAATTAATCAATGATATCAACGATTGCAAACGATATACAACCAGACGAAGCTCCATGCACTGTCACAGACAATATTTCGCCGGTTGCTTGTTTATATCGCTCCCTGCAAAAACGTTATATTCTTATTGAATACATACAGCATATCAACCCGCCGGATTTTTAAACATTGCGGCTTTAACAATACGGCTTTAACACTAAAGCGTTAACACTAAAGCTTTAACACTAAAGCGTTAACACTAAGCTTTAGCAATAAGCTTTTAACAATACGGCCATAAATTACCATGGCATCAACACCAGATAGCGATCACCGGCCGGCCCAACCGGAAAGGCCTGTCACGCCGGTCACAGCTCTGCTCCTGCCCGGCTACTCGCCCGACCTGTCCTGGCTCGCCCGGGCACTACATGCCGACCGTGTGATCCTGGACGACCTCCATCCATTTTCCCGGAAAAGCAAGGTGCACCGGACCAAAATCCGCACCCCGGACGGACACCAGTGGCTCACCATCCCATTTGTGCGCGAGGACCGGCGCAAACCGATCCGGCAGGTGCGCATCGACTCCCGGCGGCCCTGGACCGGCCACCACCTCCAGGCGCTCGAGTACAACTACCGCAACAGCCCCTGCTTCGACTTCTACGAGCCGGAAATACGCGCCGATTTCGATACGGCGTCCCGCTGTGAGTTTCTGGTGGATGCGGTCCGCCACCTGATGCAGCGACAGTGGCTCTACCTCGAGCTGCCGGAGTTCCCGCAGTGGGCAAGCGGCCTGGTAGCCGGAATGGCCGCAGGAATGGATAACCGGGCAGCTACCGGGGCGGAACCATCGCCCTTCCAGAATCTGTACGACGCGCTTGCGAGTGACCGGACGGTCGTCTGGCAGGAGCCGGACAGCCGCAACTATCAGAAGCCACACCCACGGGCAACGGAGCCCCGTTTTGCATCACAATCATCCCCGAAACCCGGCCGGCACGATTCCGGTCTGCCCCCCCGCTCCGGTCATGACAGCGCTTCGGTATCCAAGGCGGAATTCGACCAGACCGGTCTCCCGGTCTACCGGCAACACTTCCCGGGGTTCGTCCCCGGATGCGGCGCCCTTGACCTTCTGTTTGAATACGGACCGGACGCATGGCAGGTGCTCGACCTGCTGGCCATCAACAGCAAAACATGACGGAGACACAGCATACGTTATGCCTCCTGCAATCCCCGGTTATTTCACGCTTTCATCATGTTCGCGTGACATGTCCTCAAGCGTACGGCCTTTGGTTTCCTTGATCACCGTGCGCACAAACAGGAACGCGACAACACCGAAGAACGCATAGATGCCGTAAGACAGGCCCAAACCAATGGATGCCAGAAGCATCGGGAACGTCATGGTGATAATGAAGTTGGATCCCCATTGCGAAATGCCGCAGATCGCTAGGGCGGCCCCACGGAATTTGTTCGGGAACATCTCCCCGAGCATCACCCACATGACCGGACCCCAGGTGGTTGCAAAGAAGGCGATATAGGCATTGGCAGCCAGCAGGGCGATAATACCTTCGGTACCGGTAAGCTCAAGCCGGCCGGCATCCCCTTCGGCGGCAAAACCGAAGACAAGCGCCAGTACACCCAGCATGAAGGCCTGCCCGAGACCGCCGACCATCAGCAGCGGCTTGCGGCCAACCTTATCCACCAGATAGATGGCCAGGAAGGTGAACGCAACGTTGACCGACCCGCTGATCACATTGGTCAGCAGGGCATCTGCTTCGGTGAACCCGGCAGCCTGCCACAATACGGCTCCATAGTAGAACACGACATTAATTCCCGTAAACTGCTGCAGCGCAGCAAGTCCAAGTCCGGCCCATACGATGGGATGAAGATTTTTCAGCCGCTTATTGACCAGATCGCTCAGACCCGGCTTCTCTTCACGCATCACCGTGACCCGGATATCCTCGACCATGGCTTTGACATCCACGTTCCTGAAAAGCCTGCCCAGAACACCTTCGGCAGCCTGATATTTGCCTGCTGCAACAAGATAGCGCGGCGACTCCGGTATGAAAATGAGCGCGATCAGAAAAATGGAAGCGGGGATGATCTCCATCCAGAACATCCACTGCCAGGCACCGAAACCGAACCAGAATGGCTCTGTGGATGCGCCTGCCGCAGTGGCAATGTAATAGTTGCTCACAAATGAAGAGAACAATCCGATCACGATGGCCAGTTGCTGCAGCGAGATAAGCGCTCCCCGGTGGCGTGCGGGTGCAATCTCGCCGATGTAGGCCGGGGCGATGATGCTCGCGGCTCCGACAGCAAGACCGCCAAGGATCCGGAACGTCACAAACTCGGCCGAACTGGCGCTTATGCCCGAGCCCCAGGCGCTGATGATGAAAGCGGCCGCCGTGACCAGGAGCACCGGCTTGCGTCCGAATTTATCGGCCAGGTTGCCGGCGAAAAACGCACCCATGGCACAGCCAAGAAGCATGGAAGCCACATTGAACCCGGTCCCCACGGCATCGGAACCGAATGCCAGTTGCAGCGCATCCACCGTTCCGTTGATGACTCCACTATCGTACCCAAATAGAAAACCGCCCAGAGCGGCAATCACAGACAGAAATATTACGCGGCCCATGTTGTCGCCGCTATCATTGTTAGTCATAGTAGCACTCGTTTTTTTTTCCGTTTTTTGCAATCGCCATGGATATTTATAACCGGCATACCCGCATGGCAGTCTTCATTTCGCAAGAATTCCCATATTGTAAACCCAATATAGAAAACTAAGTATTGGAAGCCATATCCGCGCAACAAAAAAAATCCTGTCCGGAAAGAGCACTACCGGCCGGCCACTTCCTGTGGATGCGGCTACCGCCAAGCTCGTCCACCAGTCATTCCAGCGGAGATCCCGGGTAATCAGGCGGGCTTTCCCCAATGCGTATTCCGCCTGTCTAATTATTCCCTGAATTTCTATCTTGTCTTGTTATTTACAGCGGACAGAAACAGGCAGGCAGTGCCGTAATTCCCTATTGAAACCGTTTACAGCATGCCCGCCAACATAATGCCGCTTACCGTGCCAAAATCCAGCCGATAGTACTTCTCATGTCATCCAGACTGACCTTTTTCTCCGATACGCTCACGCGCCAGCTCTATTCCAGCGATGCCTCGCTGTACCAGGAACTCCCGGCCGCTGTCACCTTCCCGGAAAACCAGGACGATTTTCGCGAAATCGTGGCCCGCGCCCGGCAGGAAAATCTCCCCATCACCATGCGGGCTGCGGGTACCAGCCTGGCCGGACAGACCACCGGGGACGGCATCATCGCCGATATCTCCCGGTTCATGCATCACATCCTGGACATCGATCCCCAAAAACGCACCGCGCGCGTGCAGCCGGGCGTGATCCGCGACCAGCTCAACCGTGCGGCCGGGAAACACGGACTCCTTTTCGGACCGGACACCTCCACCACCGACCGGTGCATGCTCGGCGGCATGATCGCCAACAACTCCTGCGGTTCCTACTCCATCAAGTACGGAACCACCCGTGAGCACGTCCTGGAACTGGATGTCGTTTTGAGCGACGGATCATCGGCCACGTTCAAACCGCTTAGCGAAGCCGAACTTAAGGAAAAAATGCAGCTCCAGACGCTGGAAGGCCGCATCTACCGGGAAATGTACCAGCTGCTGACCGACAACCGCGATCTCATCCTGGAAAACTACCCGCACCCGGATGTCAAGCGCCGCAACACCGGCTACGCGCTCGACCGGCTCTGTGAAATGCACCCGATCACGCCCGGCGGACGCCCCTTCAACCTGTGCGAGCTGCTCAGCGGAAGCGAAGGTACCCTGGCCATGATCAGCGAGGCGGTCGTCCGGCTGGAACCGGTCGAAAAGCACAAACTGCTGCTCATCCCCCAGTTCGCATCCCTCCAGGAAGCACTGCGAAGCACGGTGGACGCCGTCGCATTTGATCCGGCCGCCGTTGAGCTGATCGACAATTTCATCCTGGATGCCACCAAGGGCAACATCGAACAGCGCCGCAACCGGTTCTTCCTGGAAGGCGAGCCCATGGCCCTGCTCATCATCGAATTCCAGGGCGACGACATGGACGAGCTTCGCGACCGCGCCCGCCGGCTCATGGAGAAACTGATCGCCGAAAAGAAGGGCTATGCGCATTCGCTCATGGAAAAACCGGAGGAAATGGCCCGCGTCTGGAACCTCCGGAAAGCGGGACTGGGCCTGCTAATGGGACACCTGGCCGACTCCAACTCCCCCGAATTTGTGGATGACACGGCCGTGCGCGTGGAGGACCTTCCCGACTACATCGCTGAATTCAAACAGATCCTCGACAAGTACGGCACGCAAAGCGTCTACTATGCCCACGCCTCGGTCGGCGAACTGCACCTGCGCCCGATCCTGGACATCAAAACGCAGGAAGGCCTCGACAAGATGAAGGCGATTGCCGAGGAGGTTGCTGAACTGGTGAAAAAATATCGCGGCTCGCTCTCGGGTGAACATGGGGACGGACGGCTGCGGTCGCACCTGATCGAAAAGATGGTGGGACCGGATGTGATGCGGCTGCTCCGCCGGGTCAAACAGATCTGGGATCCGGATCACATCCTCAACCGCGGCAAGATCATCGATCCCGACCCGATGGATACCGACCTGCGCTACTCGCCCGCGTACCAGGAGATTGAGGTGGATACCGTCTTCAAGTGGCGGACGGAGAAGGGATTCGGTCCGGCCGTCGAGCTCTGCAACGGCGCCGGCGTATGCCGCAAAAAAACCGAAAGCGGCGGCACCATGTGTCCCTCCTACATGGCCACGCTTGATGAAAAGGACAGTACCCGGGGCCGCGCCAACGTCTTCCGGCAGGTATTCTCCGGCCAGCAGCAAAACGCTTTCACCTCCGAAGAGATCAAGGAAGCCCTCAGCCTGTGCCTGAGCTGCAAGGCGTGCAAGTCCGAATGCCCCGCCAACGTCGACATGGCCAAACTGAAAGCCGAGTTCACGCACGGTTGGCATCGCGAGAAGGGCATCCCGCTGGCATCGCGTTTCTTTGGCAACGCGGCCCTGGTCTATCCGCTTGCGGGCCTGTTTGCCCCCATCGTCAACTTCCTGAACGGACTCGGCCCGGTCAAGGGCGTCTACCAGCAGCTCCTGAACATCCACCCGGATCGCAAGCTGCCCGATTTTGCACAGCAGACCTTCATGCGCTGGTACAGGAAACACGGCGAACAGACAAACGGATTGCCGCATGGCACAATCCGGCCCGCCGG
>RECX01000171.1 GCA_007693825.1 Balneolaceae bacterium | reverse complement strand
CGCAATCATTCTCACTTTCAGGAGCCAATCTTGATGGTTCTGATGTTTCCATCACTGCCCCGGATGATTTCGAGGTTTCACTTGATAACTCCTCTTTTGCCGGATCGGTTAACCTGACGGCCTTTGATGGAAGTTCCACTGATATTTGGGTGAGATTGGAAGAAGCATTGTCTGTCGGTACATATTCCGGTGATGTTACGATAGAAGGCGGCGATGCAGAAGAGATTTCAGTCTCAGTGAGCGGAGATGTTACTGAGCCGCCCGTGACGGATCTGCCATTTACTACCATTTTCAACACTGCGGAAAACTGGGAGGCAGATGGTACCATGACTGGTTATAATGAGAAAACTTACATAGAAGGCGGGTGGTTTTTCAACAGTACGGAGGCCGTACGAGGTGGAGCCGGAGAATCCTTTGGCGGTTCAAATTACAGTTTCCGTGATAGGGGCGTATTCACAGTATACAACCTCGCGTCCGTAAACGGCATGACAGGCTTTCGTTTTCAACTTTATGACTGGATGGCCGGAGATGGTGTCGACCGGGATCTGCAAATCAGCCTTGATGGTGCTGATACCTGGGAAACGGTACTGGTGATTAACAAATCGTGGTTTAATGAGTTTCAGGTGTATCAACCTTTTGTCTACTACTTTGAGGAGGCACAGGACTTCGCCGCCGAGGAGTTTCAGATCCAGATTCTGAACCCGAATCCTAATAACAATGCCAGCCGAATGAACATCGGCCTGTTTGAAGCCCTCGACACCCCTGAACCCGCATCCGTCGAAATCGCCGGGAATGCCGGCTGGCGGATGCTATCGGTTCCTGTTGAAGGCGCGACAGTAGCCGACCTGGCAGCCCAGAACCAGGTTCAGGGCATTGCCGGTGCAGCAGATCTCTACGGAACCGAAGCCCCGGATGGCATCGAAAGCGATCCGCCCAACATCTTCACATCCTATGAAGCCGGTTGGAGCACTCCGGACAATGTTTCGGACGAGCTGGAAATCGGCAAGGGCCTCATCTGGTATCTCTTCAACAACGATGAAGGAGTCAGTACGGCGCTGCCCTTTACGCTGACGGCAACCGGCGCAAGTCCGGCCAGTGATGTGACCACCAGCCTGCACACCAGCACAGAGCAGCTGGATGATGGTGATGGCGGTACAGCTCAGGTAGCCTTCAACCTGCTCGGCAACCCGTTTGCGGCGGATCTGGATATTACGGAAATCGCCGACTGGGTGGATGGCGGTTCTCTGAACAGCTCCATCGTCCAGGTCTGGAAGAACGACGAAGCCGGATGGCAGGAGGGGCTCGGACATCAGGGCGAATGGGTCCTGATCGGCGGCGGCAACAACGATGACAAAGTGGCCGCATGGCAAGGCTTCATGGTGGAGAATCTCAATGCAACTTCCATCGAGTATCCTGCCAGTGCCCGGACAGACGGTGGCACCTTGCTGAAGGAACAACAGCCTGTCCAAAAACGACTGGTGTTCACATTGGAAGGTGAAAATACCGAAGCCGGACTCCGGACCCGCGATGCGGCCAACCTCGTGTTTGACGATCAGGCCGAAAAGGGCTGGGACCTTCTGGATGCGACCCAGCTCACACCGCTCGCCGGCAGCTATGCCACGCTGAGTTTTGTGGGCGATGTCAACGGGCAGCAGGTGCTGAAGGTACAGGAATCGCGTCCAGCCGAATTCGAAGGACGCTTCGAAATCCCCATGGCCTTCGAAGCATACAACATGGGCGGCGACTTTACCATCAGTTGGGACGGCCTTGCCGATCTGCCATCGGAATGGCAGCTCACGCTGACGGACCTTCATACCGGTCAGAGCATGAATTTGCGTGAAGCGGACGAGTATACGTTCCGCTATGAAAACGGCAATCAGACCCGGCCGGCGAAGTCCGTTGGTGCCGGAGCGGTTGTTTCCGGTGTGAAACCCCTCGTGCTTTCAGCAGATGACGAGCAGGATGGCGGCGC
Source organism: Balneolaceae bacterium (assembly GCA_007693825.1). GTDB lineage: Bacteria > Bacteroidota > Rhodothermia > Balneolales > Natronogracilivirgulaceae > SKNL01. Next base: position 9,202 of record RECX01000171.1, on the reverse strand, counting down.
ACGCTTCCGACTGATTGTCGACAGCGAACCCGTATCCTCCGAAATCCCAGGCGATGTGCCGCAGGAGCTCGAGCTGTCGCAGAACTACCCGAATCCGTTCAACCCGTCGACCGTCATCCGCTACACCGTGCCCGAACAGGCGCACATCCGGCTGACCGTCTACGATATGCTGGGACGCGAGATCTCCGTGCTGGTGAACGAGCAGCAGGGCCCGGGCAGCTACGACGTGACCTGGGATGGAACGGATTTCACAAGCGGCTTGTACCTGTACCGCCTGGAGGCCGGCAGCAAGTCAATCACACGCCGCATGACCTTCATAAAATGATTTTTTAATGTGCCGGAACGCCGGTCAGTCGTCACAAGAAGGCGATTGACCGGCGTTTTGTTTATGGCATATCTTTTACTATTTTAGTAACATAATCACATAAACAAGCAGCCGATTATGAACAGGAAATTTACCATTGCAACGCTTTTTGTCATTGCGATCGCAGCAATAGTCGTACCGTCCATGGATCTTGCCAGCGCCATTGCCCAGATACCTCCGCCCGAGCTTCCGGGCGCACCCGATCAGTCCCCGATCTGGGGAGCCGGTCTGGCAGCTTTGGCAGCGGTCGCCTTCGGGATCTGGCGTCTCGCAAAACGCAATCACTGATCAAGTAGAAAACAAGCAGCAAACAAGCAGTAACAAACTGTTCAGGGACAAGCAAGCAAGAGTCAACGGCAACGCTGGTTGCCAGGCACATATATCATGTGCACGTATCAAAAGCCCTCCTGAAAGAGGTCCGTCAACGCCCGGACCCATTTTCAACCGCCTTGCAACTGATTGAGTCAGGACAGGGAGCGCCTGTGCGTCTCCTGATTTCCCTATTCTTGAGAATAATGTCGCGCCCGCGTCTCCTTTTTTCTTTATTCATCAACACGATACAGCTTGTTCCAGTGTAAAAAAATATTGCTGACAGATAGAAAAATATGTATTATCACCATTATTTTTATGAATAAGGTCATTTATGCAGAATTAGAATTGTCAATACAATTCTGTAAGATGCTGATTCTCGGTTTATTACACATGGAATTCCTTACATCTGGTTACAGTGAAACCGGTCAGCGATAATACATTACATGTAAAAAATTACCCCCGAAAACCGGACCGGATAAAAAATGCCGGGTATGGATGAAATTTCAGTCCGGTGCTCCAATTATAAAATTAGTTGATTTCCAGATGAAAAATTGTGCGCTTGTCCTTTTCTTTCTTTTTGTTTCCCTGTCAACACTCCATTCGCAAACCAGCGGTTTTCCTGCAGCGGTTGAACCGGACGGACAAGGCTCGGCAGGCGAGCCTTATCAGATCAGCTCCCTGGAAAACCTGTTGTGGATGGCTTTAAATGTCAGCACCAACAATGACTTCTTCGACTTCCATTTTGTCCAGACTGATGATATCGACGCATCAGATTCGGCTGAATGGGATGGTGGACAGGGATTCCCGCCCATCGGCGGAGGCGGTACCGGTGCCAAATTCAAGGGTTTCTATGACGGACAGGGCCATGTAATCACCGGCCTGCGCATCAACCGACCGAACACGCCCAACGTCGGCCTGTTCGGGCATGTTGGCATAGCAGAGAGTAACCAGTCTTCGGAAATCAAAAACCTTGGTCTGGTGGATGTGGTGGTGGCTGGCGCACGGGGAACGGGCACCCTCATCGGCCGCGTCACGGGCAACCAGGCCACGCTGGTCGAGCGCTGTTTCGCCGTGGATGGAAGCGTCACCGGCGACGGCGCCACGGGTGGACTGATCGGGTCCAACAACAGCTATATAGGAAATCCACAAAATCGAGACTTCAACCCAAGGGTCATAGAATCATTCGCCGATATCGATGTCATTTTTTCCGGGAAAGTATTGGATCAGGCCAATGACAAGTTCGGCGGCTTGGCCGGATGTAACCAGAAGGGCAACATCATCAACAGCTATGCCCGCGGAAATGTGCTCACCGGATCAAATAGCGGTACCTTCCGGGTTGGCGGACTCGCTGGCTGTATTGATAATCGCGGTGCGATAAGTAACTCATTTTCAACGGGAAGGGTCACTGGCGGAGATCTGGTTGGCGGAATTATTGGAAATGGAGGAACTGGTGGAGGCGCCGGATTCATTGAGAATTCCTTCTGGGATATCGAATCTTCCTTAATGACTGATAACTCCGTTGAGGATGAAGGGGCGGCGGAGGGCAAAACCACCGGCCAAATGCAGCAGCTATCCACGTTCTACAACGCCGGATGGGAATTTGTTGACGGAGATAACGACGGACCCTGGAATATTGGCAAGGGTAATGACGAAGGAAATAATGATGCAGGAAATGATGACGAAGTGCGCAACGACGGCTACCCGTATTTTGTCTGGCAATTTCCCGATGACCCGGAACTGCGCGTGTGGACCGGTCCGGACGGTGGCGACTGGAACACCGCATCCAACTGGACCGGCGGCAACGTCCCGACCGAATCCGACAAAGTGGTCATCCGGAGCGGGGACGATGCGGTTCTCAACACTGCGATAGACGGATGCGTAACCCTCACCGTGGAAACCGACGCCGCGTTCACCGTGGATACCGATGGCAGCATCGGTGACTGTGAACTGATCGTCAACAGCGGCGCCTCGCTGCTCAATAAAGCTCCGATCCCGGGGACGAATATCCGGTTTGAACGGATCCTGACCTCACCGGATTTTGGCGCACCGCTGAATGGTGGTACCGGGAATGGCGGGACCGTGGACGGCCACTGGGTCGCGCTTGGCTCACCGGTCAGTAACAGTCAATATGCCGGACCTGATGGGCTTCTGGAACGCGTCTGGACCCAGGGATTCCCGGGTGCGGACCAGCCGAATGTCGCTTCAAATTTCAGTAACGTGGTTGAATACCGATATGTGGAGAATGACGGGGACAATGCGCTGAGCGGAGGATGGCATCCACCCGAATCCAATAACATTACGCCGGGACGCGGTTTCTTCGTCTACCTGTATGAAAACAAGTTCCGCGACGATCCTTCCACAGCTGTGGACTTCACCCAGCCGTTCTCGGTCACCGGGCCGGTCAATGAATTCACAGATGCCAACGGCAGCCCGGGTTTGTTTGCATTTCCCGAACTGGTCTACAACGGCACCGATGAGGATCCAGATGAAGGGGTGTTCCTGAGCTGGAATATGCTCAGCAATCCGTTCGGTGCCGGGCTGGACTGGAGCGCCACCGGCGGTGAGAGCTGGGTGAAAGAGGATATCACGGAGTTTGCCTATATCTGGGATCCGGCCCAGGCGCAGTACCTGGTGACCTCATCGGACGGCGGAGACCTTGAAGTGCTGACCGATCCGGTCATCGCCCCGTTCCAGGCATTCTGGGTGCAGGCGACCAACGGGAATTCGGGTGACGGGTCAGGCGACGATCCCGAGCCGTCACTGAGCGTTGGGCCGGATGCCATGACCGCGTCAACGGCCAATTCAGGATTTTTCAAACATGCAGAATCTGCGATCGCTGGTAACGAAGTGTCTTCCCGGTCCGCATCCACCCCGGGCATTTCGCTGCGGCTGGAAGCCGGTGGATTCACATCGCAGACCGGAATCCGTTTCGGGCATCAATACGCAGCGGGAATGAATGACTTGAACGAGCCGGTATTCACGGTGCGCGATGCCTGGTTCCTGACTCCGATGGCCTACTCGTATGCGTGGTTGCATTCGGTGGCGGATGGCAAGCCTCTGGTGCTGAAAAGCCTTCCGCTGGAGTTTGACGGGCCAATTGAACTGCCTGTTGAAGCCGGAGCGATGCATGGGGGCCTCCCGGTAGCGGGTCCGGCCGGCATCAGTGTCACATCCATGGCGAACATCCCGGTGGAATGGAGTGTTGCCCTGCGTGATAACCACACGGGAGCGGTGATCGATCTTCGTGCTACGGACCGGTACGATTTTGACCTGTCGCCGGACACACATCAGAAAGTCGTGGCGCAAAAGGAGGGATCCATTCCGTCCGGCATGCATCATGCAGGCCTGAATCCGGCGGATCCGCATTCGTTCAAGCGGATGTCGAGAGATCGCACTCAAATGTCCAAGGCAGGCACTGAAACAGCGCGCTTTTCCCTGCTCATTGCTCCAGACGAAGGTTTTTTCAATGAAATACGTGCCGAATTGCCCGAACGCCTGGAACTTGCCCAGAATTTCCCGAATCCCTTCAACCCGTCGACGGTCATCGGTTACAGCCTTCCGGAGGAGACAAGGGTCCGGTTGAGTGTTTATGACCTGCTTGGACGGCGTGCAGCGGTGCTGGTCGACCGGCAGCAGGAGGCCGGACGACATCAGGTCAGCTGGGACGCCTCGCAATTTGCCAGCGGGGTCTATATGTACCGGTTGGAAGTGGACGGACAGTCGCTGACGCGCCGCATGACCCTGGTCAGATAAGGAAGTATTTCCTGAGAGCATACAAGCGATTTCCGCAGGCAGTGCACATCCCAAAAAAAAATGCGTTGCAGGCCTGCGGAACGTTTGTATTTATTGCGAAAAATCCCATCTTGTAGGAAATATTTTGCAGCAAATTTCTTAGGGGTCGAAACGTCTTTAAGTAATATGCATACTCAGCTGGCAGATATGGGAATCAGTATGGATGTTACCCATAATGATGCGATGGATTACAAGAATGGTGGCGTAAGAAACGGGGTGTCGCAATGACGGCAAATCCGGAACATACCGCCCCCAACGCGGACGCTGTTGCCAAAGAACTTGGTGAGCTTACCCCTATTGCGGAATTCCGCGGTCTGAGGATGTACCATTTTTCCGGGGATGAGTGTCCGGCCACACTTCTTGAAGTTGGCCGACTCCGCGAAAAGGGATTCATGGCCATCGGGGCGGGACGTGGGGTCGAGTGCGATCTGGACGATTACGATTTCGGAGAAAACGCCTACTACCAGCTCGTCGCCTGGGATCCCGATGAAAATGAGATGGTGGCCATCTACCGCTACCAGCCGGGAAGCCGCGGCATCGAACAGCCCGGCAAACCCGGCAGCGAGCGTCCCGGCAAACCCGGCAATGAACATCCCGGCAAACCCGGCAGCGAGCGTCCACACAACCTGCGCACCGCCAATTTGTTTGATTTTTCTGATACTTTCCGCGAGCGGCTGCTGCCCCGTGCCATTGAACTCGGACGCTCGGTGGCCAATCCCACCGCTAAACGGCACCGATTCGGTTTCTTCGCCATCTGGAAAGGTCTCGGGGCTTTGCTGCGCATCTACCCGCAGACCCGTTATTTCTTCGGCACGGTTTCCTTCCATACACACATGAACCAGGATGCCGTCCGCTGCATTATCAGCTATCTGCAGACGCATTATGCGCCGCCGGAACCCATGCTCAGTCCCAAAAAAGAGATTGCCTACAGTGCTGAGGCGAAGGTGTCCAAACCGGCTGATAAAAACAAGTCCGGCAATAAGGATGCATCGGGGCTGGGTGTCCCGGATGCAGTGGAGCCCGGCGACCCCGACACGCCCGAAAAGCGCATCAAACACCTCACTACACTCATGGAGCATTACGGTGAAACCGTGCCCATGATCCTGAAATCCTACATGAGCCTCACTAAAGGCATCTGGTTTGACGGTGCCGTGATCGATCACGATTTTTCGGACGCGTGCATCATCAGTCTGATCGTGCCGCTGGAGAATATCGACCCCGAATTCCGTGACAAATTCATGCAGGAATAGTGAGACCGGCATTGGACGTAGTTTTCGTCCCACTATGGAACCACGAGTCAAGCCGCTTGCGTCCCCCCGGCGGAATTGCCGGAGGGACAGAGAGAGAGAGAGAGGTATCCATACCTGTGATGTCACATCTTTTTCTTAGCAAGGATCACTTCAGCAGCATAACCTGGCGGGTCTGCGTGGTGTGCCGGGTTTCGAGCCGGACCAGGTACATTCCGCTGGCCAGGCGTGCGGCATCCCATGTCAGTTCGTGGCGCCCTGCATCCATGCGGGTGTCGGTCAGGATGGCAATACGCCGCCCCAAAGCGTCATAGATGCTCACCCGGACCTGACCCGACTCGTGCAGATCGAACGAGAGGATGGTGGACGGATTGAACGGATTGGGATAGTTGGCGTGCAAGCGGGTTGTCAGCGGGATTTCCCGGGACGGATCGTGGCCGGGCTCGGCGTCCACAGGACGGTCCTGACGGATCAGCTCCCAGCTTTCGGTATCGGGCTGCAAGTCCAGTCCCTCCGGCGCGGAAAGCGAAGCCCGATGCAGGTGCAGCACGGGCGCAGCGTCCCAGTCGGTACGCGCCCGGATGATCAGCGTGACAAGTTCCGTGGCCGGGACCGGGGCCGCCGCACCGGTATGTGCCCACGCCGCAGACCAGCTGCTGTTCTGTGTGTCACTCCATTGATCGTTCTGTGCGTCAGTCCATTCATTGTTCTGTGCGTCACTTCGTCTATTGTTCTGTGTGTCGCTCCGTTCATTGTTCTGTGCGTCACTCTGTTCATTGTCCTGTGTGTCGCTCAGTCCACCGTTCTGACTGCCGTAACTTGCACTTGCGGTTTTATCGTGTCTCCCTTGTGCGTTATCATCCTGAGGGACAGCTTTCCGGACGGTTTCCGGGGTGCGGCCGTGATGGAAACGGATCAGACGGTCATGTGCCTGCCAGTCTGCAGCCCAGTTGCCGGGAGCAAACTCAACCAGTTCCCAGGCATCCGGCGGCAGCTGGTCCAGGGAGAACCGGGCGCTGATGCCGAGCAGCGGGACCGGCGGGCCGGCCTGCAGCACCACACGCACGGTCTCTTGCGCCGAGAGAACGGGTAGTGTTTTGGACAGTATTGTTGACGAGGCGATTTTTTGCGGAACGGGTTCCACGTCCTGTCCGAAATTGCGGCCAATGGCCAGCAGGTCGCGGTATCCGACGCGTCCGTCACCGTCCGTGTCGGCGTGGGCGGCGGTTTCGGGCACCCAGCGTACCACCGGTTGCGGAGCCCAGTTGATCCGGCGCGGGATGCGCTCTGGTCCGGTCGACATCCAGTACAGGGCCAGGTTCAGCACATCGGCCTCCGTTACGGTGCCCTCGCCAGTTGTGCTGCCGGGCCAGACGAACATTTCTTCGGTGTCAAGCGGGACTCCGGTGATCCGGACCTCATCCAGACGGTTGGTGCCGGTCGGACCGATATCGTTTCCGGCGATAGAAGTGTTGCCGATGCGCACCCATCGCAGCAGCAGTTCGGGCGCGTCCGCGGCGTCTGCGGGCAGGTTCATGGTGAACAGAGTCCACGAGGTACCGGCCTGGAAATCACCGTCCGGCACGGGCTGCCAGCCGGCCAATCCATCTGAGGTCCCGCCATCCAGGCTGTAATAGAGGCGAAAATCGCGCGGACCGGTGCCGGATCCGTTCATGCGGAACTGCAGGGTCAGCTCGTGGTAGCCGCCGGTGGACAGGCGCGCCTGCCAGTATTTGTCATGCACTACGGGCGAGCCGTTGTCGGAGTTGCCGATTTCGCTCTCATTTTCGCTGTTGCTGTCCCCGTCGCCGTTCCCGTTTTCATCCCCGCCACCATCGGAGCCATTATCTCCGTCACCGTTATTCCCATTGTCACCGTTATCGCCGTTGTCCTCCTGCTGCCAGTTGTTGGAATTGGGCGCACGTCCGCTGCTGCCGGTGGTCCATCCGCTGAACCGCGCGCCAGTAAGCGAGACTTCGGCCTGGTTGCCTGCCTGCATGTTGGTGAACAGGCCGGTGTCGGCGGTCCATTGCTCACCGTCGAAGGTCCATCCGGCCACGGTGACACGCGGGGTGGTAACCGTCACCTCCACGGCGGTGAACGTTTCAGGGTCCCACACACCGCCCCCGTCGCTGCCATATCCGGCGATAAGCACCGGTTGATCGTCGAGCCGGAAGCGGCCTGTGACCAGCCAGGAACCGACCGGTTGTTCCGGAGGGAAGGGCGCCTCGAACCGGAACTGTCCGCCGGACGTGCCGGTGTAGCTCAGCGGGACGGTCCGGTCGAACGATGCAGGATCCGGAAACGGTGCGGAGCCGTCCCACGCCGTGGCATCGATGATTGCCATTTCTGCCGTGAAACGCTCCGGGTCGGACAGATCATCGGCGGTGACGCCCGATGCGGCCAGCCGGAAGCTGAACTGCAGCTCCGATCCGCGCGCGATGGTGACCGGTCCGGGTCCGGTGATGCCGGCATCGGACAGATAGGGTGGAACGTCGATGCCGGTGGTTTCCGGAAGCGGCGCGGGCAGGGGGGACCCGTCGCTGTCGGTGAATTCGAGAACCTCCACGGAAAACGAGGCCGTTCCGGCCGGCGCCCCGTCGCGGATGACAAAATCCATATAGAGGATGTCCCCGTCGGCCTGAATCTCCCCGGCGGTGCTGCTGACCGAAACGCCGAGGCGTCCGTTCGGAAGATGCCGGGCGATGGTGACCGCATTGCCATCGAACACCGGTCCGGGCCGTTCCTGCAGGAACGTAAGCCGCGCGGTGTCGTATCGCAGCTCCAGTCCCGCATACTGGATATCCGGCAGGTCCGAGGCCTGCAGCGTCAGCTCGCAGGGCACCCCCGGAAGCAGCAGTGATGCGCCGCAATGCACCGAAAGCGACGTAGCCGGCGTTTCACCGGCGGCAGTTATATATGGAAATGCGTGCTCCGGCTTCGCCAGAAGCACTGCTCCCAAGAGCAAATAAACATAGAAAAACCTGTAAATGGATTTCATGATCCTTTCCTGGTTAGATGAATAGTGGATTGTACGTTCCCGCGTCCGCCTTCCCGTTGAACCCGGTCGATGGTGCGGGATACTTATAAGACTACCCGGACGGGCCTTCCTTTCAAAAAAATTTGTCACCAATTTGTGCTCTTCTGCTGCCCAATCAGGCCATGAGCTGAGTGTTTTGTTTCCAGGATGCAATGCTGTAGATTATGTCAAAATGTGACAATAAACCCGTGACCATCCTCACCGACATACGAAACTGTTTCCGCATCTTCAGGAAGCACCTGGGGCGGCGCATGTACCTCGTTTTTGTGCTCACGGCGCTGGCCGTATCCGCCGAGGCGTTTGGAATTGCGCTGCTTTTGCCGCTGCTGCACATGATTGAGACGGCGGGGCTGCCGCAGGGCGCCGGGGGGGATGCGATATCGGGTAGTGCGGCGGGCACCAACGCATCCGGGCTGACCGACATCCTCCAGCAGCTGCTCGATTTCC
>RECX01000208.1 GCA_007693825.1 Balneolaceae bacterium | reverse complement strand
TTACCTGAACTATTTTAAACCATTACCTGCAAACATTTTACACTATGAGTGAAGTTTATATTTGTGATGCCATCCGAACCCCTGTCGGACGCTATGGCGGAAGCCTATCCCAGGTCCGCGCCGATGATCTGGGCGCCCTTCCCATCAAATCACTGGTCGAGCGCAACCCCGGTGTGAACTGGCTGGAAGTCGACGATGTGATCCTGGGCTGCGCCAATCAGGCCGGTGAGGACAACCGCAACGTCGCACGCATGTCGCTGCTGCTGGCCGGGCTTTCCGAAACCATTCCCGGCATGACCGTCAACCGGCTGTGCGGCTCCGGCATGGATGCGATCGGCAATGCCGCGCGCATGATCCGCTCGGGCGAGGCCGACCTGATCGTGGCCGGCGGCGTGGAGAGCATGTCGCGCGCCCCGTTCGTCATGGACAAGTCGGCCCAGGCCTTCTCCCGCGACGTCAGCCTCTACGACAGCACCATCGGCTGGCGGTTCATCAACAAGAAAATGGATCAGATGTACGGCACAGAACCGCTCATCATTACGGCAGAAAACATAGCCGAGGACTTGCGCATCAGCCGGGAGGATCAGGACAGGTTCGCCCACTGGAGCCAGGAAAAAACCGCCGAAGCACAGAAAAACGGCTGGCTTGCCGAGGAAATCGTCCCCGTCACCATCCCGCAGCGCAAGGGCGATCCGATCGTGGTGGATACCGACGAGCATCCCCGCCTGAGTTCCGTAGAGAAACTGGCAACCCTCAAGCCCGTTTCCCGCAAGGACGGCACCGTGACCGCCGGCAATGCCTCCGGTGTCAACGACGGAGCCGCCGCCGTGATCCTCGCATCAGCAGAGGCCGTCAAAAAGCACAAACTGACCCCCCGAGCCCGCATTATGGGCATGTCCACCGCCGGCGTCCTGCCGCGCATCATGGGCATGGGTCCGGTGCCCGCCACCAACAAGCTGCTTCCGCGCCTTCACCTGACCCTCGACGATTTTGACATCATCGAGCTCAACGAAGCCTTTGCCGCACAGGCACTGGGCTGCCTCCGTGAACTGGGGCTGGATGATTTCGATCCCAGGCTGAACCAGTGCGGCGGCGCCATCGCACTGGGACACCCGCTCGGGGCCAGCGGGGCGCGCATCGTCACAACCGCGTTCTACCAGCTGCAGCGCTCCGATGCGAAACTCGCCCTCTGCACCATGTGTATCGGCGTCGGCCAGGGCATTTCGATGGTCATGGAGAAAGTGTGAGAAAGGTTCTGCGCGGACAGGGAACACTGCTGAACCCGGAACCCAACCATTTTCTGCGGAACACGGCGCCTTATCCTTACTGCACCGGGATCTTCAATAGACGTCCGGCCGGAATCTGCTCGTCCAGTTCAACCTGGTTCACGATAGCCAGTTCTTCCGGGGTGATATCCATCGGAAGCTGTGCGGGCAGCAGGTTCCGGAACCGGTCCGCCCGCGGTGCAGGCACCACATTCAGCCGCACGGGCTGGATGGCCAGGATACGCCGGTCGGTGAGCCGGTCGAACTGCTCCGGCACCTGGCTGAACGTCTGCGCGTAGTCGTCCCACTTGCCGGTCAGCGTATAATTGATGTAGCGGTACACCCGTCCGTCATACTCCACGGAATAAATCAGCGCACGCAGGTCCCCTTCTCTCTGGGGGATGGTGACATCCGCCTGGTAGGCCGTGTATTGCCCGCTGCTTTGGGCTTCGGACTGGCTGTTTATGTTGATACCCTCCTGAGCGATGAAATTCTGCACCGACTCACGCGCCGTTGAAGCCTGTCCGTCAATGCGAAGGATCATGACCGCATCCTGCGACGGGCTCAGCAGGATCACCTCGTTGCGCTGGTTGATCAGCTGCCACTGCGAGGGGACCGGGAACCGGAACGCCAGTTCGGGGTGCACAAACTGGCCGTTATCCACAAATCCCTCCCGTGGATTGTCGCCGTACATCATGCCGTCAATTATCTGGAAGTACCGCTCCTCGTTGCGGATCTCCTGGCTGTACCCCTTTTCGGCCCATTCCGCAGCCATCCGCGGTATGTTCTTCTCCCGCTCGCCGGGATCCGGATGGCTGGAAAGCATGGTCGGGATGGCGTGTCCGGCCTGCTCCGACATGCGCTTCAGGCTGGTGAAAAAGGCGGCGCCGTCCGCTGCCGCATATCCCGCCATGGCAGCATATTCCACCCCTAGGCGATCCGATTCCCGCTCGGCATCGCGGCTGTAACTCAGGAAGATAAGCTGGGCGGCCTGACTGCTCAGGTTTAGGATGCTCTCACCGGGCAGGCCAAGGAACTCCTGTCCGAGCACCGCACCGCCAATGATGGCGATCTGTCCGAGCGTCTGACGGAATGCCCGCTGCGAGGCGTGACGCGCCGCCACGTGACCGATCTCGTGTCCGACCACCACCGCCAGCTGCGCCTCGTTGTTCAGATGCACCATGAGTCCGCGCGTGAAATAGACATAGCCGCCGGGCAGCGCAAACGCATTGACCACGGGACTGTCCAGTACCCGGAAAAAGAACTCGGTCTCACGGAACTGCCGGTCCGTATCCTCCCGGCGCATATGGCTCTCTGCCAGGATCACCTTGCCAAGATCGTACACATATTCCGCCACCGCGGGATCATCGTACAAGCCATACTGGGCGACCAGCTCCTGGTCTACCTCCTGGCCTATCTGGACCTCCTGGTTCCAGTTCCAGGCCAGCAGCCGGGTACTCCCGGTGACCGGGTTTTTCTGTATGGCACAGGAGCCGGTGAGCGCCACCAGCATCAAAAGGATTACGGCATCACGGAATCTTCTCATCATGGCAGTCAGAAGTTGGTTCAGGGTCGGGCAATTACATTCCGGCACCAGAGGTATCCGGTGCCTGTCCAAAGATAAAACGAATCAAGCTTCATTATCACTTTTTTCAGTGCAAATGACAACAAAAATGGTAATTTTCCATCATGATCAACGAACCCGGGATGCCCGGACCGGCTTTCCCGCGCACAAACCGTCACATTTTATCACGCAAACCATGCTCGAACCCTTCTTTTCCCCTGACCGGATCGCCATCATCGGGGCCTCCTCCGACCCCAACAAAATGGGCAACAACGTCGTGCGCAACCTCATCGGCTACAGATTCCAGGGCGAAATTTATCCGGTAAACAGGCAGGCCCGGGAAATAGCCGGGCTTCGCTGCTACCCCTCGGTCAAGGATCTGCCCGGGAAGGCAGACCTGGCCATCATCATCATTCCCGCACCGGGGGTGCCGGGCGTGCTTCGTGATTGCGGCGACGTCGGAATCCGCCATGTGATCATCCAGAGCGGCGGTTTCAGCGAGACCGGCGAAGAAGGCGCCATCATGGAAAAAGAGCTGCTGGAAATCGCCCGGGAGTACCGGATCCGCGTCCTGGGTCCCAACTGTATCGGCGTCATCGACACCCACACCCCGCTGAACACCACATTCGTGCTCGGATCACCCCAGCGGGGCGATATCGGGTTCGTCTCGCAGTCGGGCGCCGTGGTCATTTCGGTGATGGACTGGGCCCAGACCAAGGGTATCGGCTTCTCTCGTATCGCCACCATGGGCAACCAGATGGACGTGTCCGCCATGGAAACCATGCAGGCGGTCGCCGGATATCCCAATACCGGCGTCATCACCACGTATATCGAGGGCATCGCGGATGGACGCAAATTCATCCACGTGGCAAAGGACATATCCCTCAGAAAACCCTTCCTGGCGCTCAAGGGCGGACAATCCGAGAAGGGCGCCGATGCCGTGACCTCCCACACCGGGGCGCTTTCCGGCAGCATGGAAGCCTGGGAAGCCGCCTTCCGCAAAGCCGGGGTACTGCAGGTCAACAACATGCAGGAGATGTTCGACCAGGCGCGCGCCCTCGCATGGCAGCCCCTGCCGGCCGGCAAACGTGTCGCCATCCTGACCAACGCAGGCGGTTTCGGCATCCTGGCCGTCGACGCCCTGCAGAAATACGGGCTGGACATGGCCCCGCTCACCGACCAGACCAAGGCCTGGCTCAGGAAACGCATCCCCTCGGCCGGAAGCGTCAACAACCCGGTCGACATCGTCGCCGGTACGGGTCCGTCCACCTATGCCCTGGCCCTGGATGCGCTGCTGGCGGACGAGACCGTGGATGCCGTCATCGTCATCCAGGCGCCGCAGGACTGGTTCCGGCAATCCAGCGTGGCCGAAGTGATCGGCGAAGGCGCCGCGCTCTACAAAAAACCGGTGATCACCTGCCTGATGGGCAAGAAAGACGTCGAAGAAACCCTGGATTTGCTGCATAAACGCCGCATTCCCAATGTCGCCTTCCCGGAACGGGCCGCATCCATCCTCGCCGTCATGGACAAACGCCGCAGCTGGCTGGATGCGATGAAGCAGGCCGGCGAAGTCACCGCACCCCCGCCGCCTGAAATCCCCGCGGACGCCGCGCAGCTGATCGCCGAAGGGGACTGGCATGGCCTGGTTGCCGCCTACGGCATCCCGCTGCCGCCGCAACAGACCGCCATCGGGGTGGATGAAGCCGTGCAGGCCGCCGGCGAAATCGGCTACCCCGTCGCAGTGAAGATGCTCTCGAAGAAAATCACGCACAAAACGGACGTCGGCGGTATCCGCCTGGATCTGAACAGCGACAAGGACGTACGCGGTGCCTGGCAGGAATTCGGCGGCATCGCCAAAAAGGCCGGCGCCGACATGCAGGGCGTTCTGGTCCAGAAAATGATGAAGGGCGGACAGGAAGTGATCATCGGCATCAAACAGGATCCCCAGTTCGGCGGACTCGTCGTGTTCGGGACCGGCGGCACCGAAGTGGAGCTCTACCGGGACGTCTGCACCGCCGTGGCACCGCTCGACGCCATCGAAGCCGACCGTCTCATCGACGCCACCGTAGCCGGACGCAAACTCGCCGGCTGGCGCAGCATGCCGCCGCGCGACCGCAAAGCCGTGACCGAAATCCTCATCCGCATGAGCCACATCGCCGTCAACCATCCCGAAATAACCGAGCTGGAGATGAACCCGCTCTATGTTCTGGAGGATGGCCACGGCGCCTTTGCCATCGATATCCGCGGCTCGCGAAGGTAGCGGCACCTGCCCGCCTGTTGCAGCCAGCACCCGATGACGGCGGCACCTGCCGGCCTGTTGCACGTGCCCGCAACAGCGCCTGCAGCAAGCGCAGCAACGCAATCAGTTGATCTGCTTCACAAATCCGCGGTATCCCTCCTCTTCCAGGCGCCGGGTCTCGGCGCGGGCGCTGTCGATGCTTTCAAAATATCCGTAATAGACCATGAACCGGGAGCGCCCGAACATGTAGACACTGTCCACCCGCGCATCACCGCCGATCTCCTCGGCAAACCGGTTGGCATAAAACGGTCCGCTGTATTCGCCAATCTGGATGGTAAAGCGCTCCTGATCCAGATCATCGGGAATCGGTCCGCCCGCCTCCACCAGTTCCAGGCGCACATGCGCCGTGCCTGCCTCGCGCATGCCCAGCGCATCGGCGGCTGCCCGCGACAGATCGATGATACGGTCGCCCACGTACGGCCCGCGATCGTTGATACGCACATAAACGGACTCTCCGGTCTCGGTGTCGACCACCCGCACGATGGTGTCGAACGGCAGCGTCCGATGGGCCGCCGTGGTGTCATTTGCATCGTAAATTTCACCGGTGGATGTGCGCCGTCCGTGGAACCCCGGTCCGTACCAGCTGGCCACACCCTCCTGCAGGACGACATCCGCATCCTCCCTGCCATCCCTTTCGCATGAGCTCATGGCAAACAGCGGAATGAGGATAAGGATCAGAAAAATGGCATATATGACGACAGAGTGGTTCATTTTCACTCACCCATTACCACGCCTTCGCGGCGCGGATCTGCACCGCCGAAGAAGCCGTATTCGGTTCGCTGAATGGCCTGCAGGCCGCTTGTGAGCGGACGCTGGCGCAACACATGTCCACGCTCCTCAAGGGCATCAATGACCGGCTGCGGGAACCGGTTCTGCTCCAGCACGGTGGGACCGTTGTAGTTGGCAAAGTTGGGCAGGTCGATCGCCTCCTGCGCATTCAGGCCGAAATCATAAATCCCCAGGATGGTTTTTGCGACAAAATGGATGATCCCGGCCCCGCCGGGCGAACCGATGGCCGCCATAAACTCGCCGCTTTCCGTGTCGAAGATAAGGCTCGGAGCCATGCTTGAGCGCGGACGCTTGCCCGGCTGCACGCGGTTTGCGATCGGCCTGCCGTCCGCGTCCACCGGGGCGAGGGAAAAATCGGTCAGCTCATTGTTCAGGTGGAACCCGCCGGTCAGCCCGGTTCCGCCGTCGGACATGATGCGGCTGCCGAACACCTGCTCGATGGTGGTGGTCATGGATACGGCGTTGCCGTCGCGGTCAATGATGCTGATATGGCTGGTGCCATTGTCCGGCTGCTCCGGAGCCACACCATACTGCGAATAGTCGCCGGCCGGATTGCCCGGCTCGGCCTCATCCATCGCGACGGTATCGATCAGCGCGGCACGGTACGCCAGGTAGCCCGGATCCAGCATCCGCTCCCAGTCGCCGCCGGGCGCCGCCACATACCGCGGATCGGCGATGTAGCGGTTGCGGTCGGCGTAGGCCAGTTTGGAGGCCTCCAGGTAGTAGTGCAGCCAGTCGGCCGACATCAGCAGGTCCCGCCAGTGCACGGCAATCAGCGTATCCACACCGGTATCAGTTGCAACGAGATCGTCGGGAACCATGTCCAGCTCCACATCGTGTGCAGTATCCGGCAGGGTAACTGGTGCGGTATCGGGCATGGCCTCCGGCATCAATGCCGGCACAGTGTCCGGTACGGCAGCTGATACGGCATCCGGTACGGCAGCTGATACGGCATTTGGCGTCATAGCCGGCACAGTGTCCCGTAACGGATCCGGAACGGTATCCACCCGTGACTCCTCCGGCCTGTGAACATCGACAGGTGCCAATTCGTGTGCAAAGTCCCAGTCCGGCATCTCCAGATGTTCCAGGATACCCAGGATCTGCATCATCGTCAGGTGTCCGGTGGATGGCGGCGGGAAGCCGCAGACCGTGTACTGCCTCCAGGGGGTGCAGATGGGATCCGTTTCGAGGTCTTCAAAGGGATAGGACGAGAGATCGTCGCTGCGCATGGTGCCGGGACGCGGATGCAGCCGGATCCGGTCGACGATGTTCGCGGCTACCGGCCCCTCGTAAAACGCGGAAACACCCTCGCGGGCCACGCGGCGCAGTATCTCAGCCAGCGCGGGATTGCGCAGCTGATATCCAACCGGGTGCGCGTCGCCCTGTTCGTCGTAGTACAGGGCCCGTGCAATATCATCGTCCCGCAGGCGGCGGTCGTTCTGCAGCTGCCGGTGCAGGCGCGGACTTATCGCAAAACCCTCTTCGGCCAGCCGGATCGCCGGCTGAAAAAGCTGCTCCCATGACAATTTTCCGTACTTTTCGTGGGCCTGGCGCAGCACGGCCACCGTGCCGGGAACACCGACGGACAACCCGCTGTGCACGGCCTCGGAAAACGGGATTGTGTTGCCTTGCCGGTCCAGGAACAGATCCTCACCGGCCCGGGCAGGCGCCTTCTCGCGGCCATTGTACGCCGAAACCCGGCTGCCGTCCCAATGCATGACAAACGCCCCGCCGCCGATGCCGCTGGATTGCGGCTCCACCAGCGTCAGCACCATCTGGATGGCAACGGCGGCATCGATCGCCGATCCGCCCGCACGCAGGACCTGGTACCCCGCATCGGTTGCCAGGGGATTGCCCGCCGCCACCGCAAACTCCGCGGCCTCCCAACCCGGTTTCGCAGCGAATTCTTCTCCCATTTCCAGCTGCCGTGGAATTTCGTAGGCGAAAACGCCAATATCACGGCCGCCCGGGGAGCCCGACTCTCCGGCCGGACTGTCCGCATCCCGCCCGCATCCGGCATTCAGAGCAAGAAAAACGGATATCGTCAAAATGGCCATGGATGTGCGCATCCGGGTTCCGGTTTTTTTGCTGCAGATCATTGTGCAGATCATTGTGCAGATCATAGTGCAGATCATAGTCATGTACATTACCCTGTGCTTCCTTCGGTTTTGCGGTCGCTGTAAACCTAAAGTATCACATTTTTTACATTCGTTCTGCGTAAAATCACGTATGCCTGCGCATTTTCCCGGCAGCAGATCTCCCGGTTGCCCTCTGTTGCCGGTGATTGCTATCTTGAAATGCATGTATTGCCGCACGAACCCCGAACACTCACCGTAGCTATTATGCCGATTCGAATATCCCGGGGCACCCGTCTCATCAGCGCCGTTGCCCTTCTGGCTTTCACCATTCTGCTTGCCTGGATGCTGAGCACGCGCATGGGCATGATCCCGCCGCTGGGTCACCTGACCAACCCCTGGCAGGGTTTCTGGCAGAATATGGAACGCGATGGCATCCCGGACCTGGTGCTGGATGCGGACCAGCTCCGTTCCACCGTGACGGTGCGGTATGACGAACGCGGCGTGCCGCACATCTTCGCCGACAACGACTACGATCTCTACTTTGCCCAGGGCCTGGTGACCGCGCGCGACCGCCTGTGGCAGGTCGACTTTCAGACCCGTGCGGCGGCCGGACGCCTGTCCGAAATCGTGGGCCCGGCTGCCATCGACTATGACCGCGCCCAGCGCCGCCTGGGGATGATGTACGGCGCCGAAATCAACGCCGCTTCCATGGGCTCCGATCCCCGGACCAGCACCATGGTCCAGGCCTACACCGACGGCTTCAACGCCTGGCTGGAACAGCTCCGGCCAAAGGACTATCCCGTCGAATTCAAGATTTTCGACTCGGAACCCGAACCGTTTTCACCGCTCACGGCCGCACTGCTGCTTATGAACATGTCCCAGACGCTCTCCGCCGGTACCCGCGCCCACGCCCAGACCAACGCCCGGGCACTGCTGGATGAAGATGTTTACCGCCTCCTCTATCCCGATGAACTTCCCTGGACAGACCCGATCATCCCGCCGGACCAGAACTGGGACTTCGATCCCATTCCACCCGAAACACCCAATCCCGGATTTGTCCCCGGAATCGTCCGCGACCTGCCCCTGCCGGAACCGGATCCCGGCATCGGCAGCAATTCCTGGGCCGTGGACGGCAGCAAGACAGCCAGCGGCTACCCGGTACTGTCCAGCGACCCGCACCTGAGCGTGAACCTGCCATCCATCTGGTACGAAATCCAGCTCCACAGCACCGGCACAAACCTCAACACCTACGGCGTCAGCCTGCCCGGCGCGCCCGGCGTGGTCATCGGCTTTAACGAACACGTGGCCTGGGGCGTCACCAACACCGGCTCCAACACCCTGGATATCTTCGAAATCGAATTCCGCGACGACCGGCGCAGCGAGTACCTTCACGACGGACAGTGGAAACCGGTCCGGCAGCGCATCGAGTACATCCCCGTGCGCGGCGGCGAAGCGGTCACCGACACCGTGCTTTACACCCATCACGGCCCGGTCACCCAGACTTCCGGGGACAACGTCGCCCCCAACCGCTTTCCGGAGGGACACGCCATCCGGTGGGTGGCCCATCTGCCCGATAACGACATCCTCCTCGCCATCTACAAATTCAACCGCGCCCGCAACCAGGATGAGTTCGAGTCCGCCCTGCGCCACTTCACCAACCTGCCCCAAAACATCACCTACGCCGATCGCGACGGCAACATCTCAATGGGACACATGGGCCTGTTCCCCGTCCGCTTCTTCGGCCAGGGCAGCTACATCAGCGACGGCCGCGACCCCGCCTGGGACTGGAACCAGTTCGTGCCCTTTGAACACCTGCCGCGCACCTTCAACCCGGAACGCGGCTTCGTCAGCTCGGCCAACCAGGCACCCGCCACCCGCAGCTATCCCTATTACCTCGGCCGCAGCTACTACGGCTTCTCCCGCGGCGCACGCATCAACCAGATCCTCGCCGAATCGCAGAACATCACCGGTGCCTTCTTCGAGGAAATGCTGATGGACAGCCACTCCCTGCACGCCGAAAAAATCCTCCCGTTCCTCCTTTCACTGGTGGATACGGATTCAGCTCCGGATGCGGATTCAGCCCCAAATGCAGCCGCGGCCCCTGAGCCACCGTCCGGGACAGCCACTACAGCCACCGCATCGCTTGGCAGCGAGCCGGCCGGCTCGACTCCGAACCAACCAGCTCTGAACAGCAATGAACAATCGGATCATAAGCAAGTTGTAATCACAATAATCAATATGCTCGAGGAGTGGAATTATACTTTCGATGCGGACAGTCCCGTCGCCCTGTTCTATGCCAACTGGGAACAGCGACTGATGCGGGAATTGTGGGATCCGCTGATGGACTCTACGGATCGCTACATTGTACGTCCCGCCGTGACCACAACCATCCGCCTGCTGCTGGACGGTGAACACCACGTCATCCCGGCCGACGTCCCCGAAACCGTCAACCGCACATTCAGGAAAGCGCTGGAGGAACATGTCAGGCGGCACGGACCCGATCCGGCGGACTGGCACTACGGCCGCGACCGTACCGCGCGCGTCGGCCACCTGGCCATGCTGCCCGGTTTTGGCCGTGACGACTTCATCGCTTCAGGCCGACCCGAGGCCATCAACGCCACCGGATCCACCTTCGGCCCTTCCTGGCGGATGGTCGTGGAACTGGGTCCCGAATTGCGCGCCCGCGGTCACTATCCCGGCGGACAGACCGGCAATCCCGGCCATCCCGGCTACGACCGCTTCATCGATGACTGGGCCGCCGGAAACTTCTACGACCTGCTCTTCTGGAACAGCGTATCCGACGCCCCGGAACAAACCGCATCCACCATGATACTGCAGAACAGAAATCGCTAAAACATAAGTCCACTAAAACTTACAATCTCTCATCTCACAACTTTTCTAAACTGTACAACCATGTTTCCCATCCGATCCGCGATACCCCTTTTCCTTCTCGTTTTCCTGAGCGCATTGCTGCTGCAATTCGTTTTTTCCTGGTGGATTGTGGTCGTCATTGGCTTTGCGGCCGGACTCCTGAGCTCGCTTCCACCCTGGAAGAAAAGCCTGATTGTCTTTGCCGCGATCGGGTTGCTCTGGCTCGGCGCCGCACTTTTCATCACATTCACGGAATCGGCCGTGCTGCTGCCACGGATCACGGCATTGCTTCAGCTCCCCTCGCAATGGATGGTTTTTGCACTTACCGTGCTCGTTGGCGCCCTGCCAGCCTCGCTGGCCAGCCTGGGGAGCTCGTGGCTCATCATCCGCTGATCG
>RECX01000249.1 GCA_007693825.1 Balneolaceae bacterium | reverse complement strand
ACACTGAAGGATAACCAGTTTTTGGCATTGATGTGGGAATAATTTCATCCCGGATACAGGTAAGATTTCTTCGTCCCGGACACTCCTTACAACAGGATAAAAAAACTGCGCTCCCTGCTGGCGCATTACGGAGAGCCGCTGCCGCCGATCCTGCAGTCCTACCTGGCTGCAGGCATCGATATCTGGTTCTGGGACACCGTGGTCGATGACGGCTTCGGGAATGCCCTGGAAATCGGGATTGTTATTCCGGTTTCGAAGATCGACCGGGAATTCAGGTCGCGTTTTGAGTAGCTTGCTCTTAAAACGGACAACAAACTTCACTTGATATCACATTATGGAACCGGTACTTGCCGCTTTACAGGAAACTCAGGTCATGATACTGGTCGGTTTCCTGGTATTGCTTTTCCTGTGGGAATCCGCACATCCTTTTTATGCCTATTTCACAGGATCGTTCAAGAGCAGGGGAGTGCATGCGTTGCGCAACCTGGTCATTGGAGCCATCAACGGCGTTCTTGTTGGTGTGGTTTTCGTGGGATTGTGGCTGGCGGCATCGGTCTGGGCGGATGAGCTGCGTTTCGGCATCATGCACTGGCTGCAGGATGGGCTGGAGCTGCCTCTTTGGGCCCACGCAGTCGGGGCCATTTTGCTGCTGGATCTGTGGACATACGCCTGGCACCGCATGAACCATGAAATCCCGTTTTTCTGGCGTTTCCACAGCGTCCACCATTCCGATAACAAGATGGATGTGACAACGGCCAGCCGGTTTCATCTGGGGGAGATCTTTTTTTCCTCGCTGTTCCGTATTCCGTTAATCGTTTTGTTCGGAGTGTATCTGTGGGAGCTGGTGCTCTACGAGATGATCATGTTTTCGGTCGTTCAGTTCCATCATGCCAATGTGGGCCTGCCGGAAAAATACGACCGCGTGCTTCGGGCAGTGATTGTGACGCCCAACATGCACCGGGTGCACCATTCGCGGTGGCAACCCGAAACCGACTCCAACTACAGTTCACTGTTTTCGTTCTGGGATCGTATCGCCCGGACCTTTCGCCTGAATGCAGAGCCGGCAAGCATTAAACTGGGCCTGGATCAGCTTGACCGGGAGGAAGACCAGACCATCCGCGGCATGATGCGAACGCCTCTTAATAAAAAAACCCCTTCATCTCCTCCTCGGTGAACGCCACGCCCAGTCCAAAGTCCATTTTTCAGCCAGCTCGCACAACAGACGGTCCTGCTTCGACAGATTACATGTGGAGCGGTCGGATGAGAGCCGGCCATCGGCTACCTTGTGCGCCACTGGGTCTATGTGATCCCGTTCCTATTCCTGATCAACAAGGATATCTTCGGTGAAGAGAAATAAATCTTGCGTGAACCGCAGGGGCATCACACGCGGGTGTGGACACGCTGTCTGCACGCTTCGCGGCACAACCCTTCATACAAAGCGGGCGGATCGGAAGCACGTAATGCCAAGTGCCTGGCCCGAAGATCGATTTGTTTTCCGCCGGCCGCTGTCACATCCGGTATGGTGGCTCCATAGTATATTTCAGTCAGCCCGGCCCAGATGGACGCGCTCATGCACATGGGGCAGGGTTCGACCGTGCTGAACAGGCGGCATCCGGAAAGGTTTGCGCTGTTCCGCTGCTTGCCTGCCTGGCGTATGGCCCGGATCTCGGCATGTGCTGACGCGTCGTTTTCGGGCCCGACACGGTTTCCGGCCTTGCTCACAATCCGGCCATCCGGGCCGACGATAACGGCGCCGTACGGTGTTCCCGAATCATCAGCTTCGGCCAGGGCCACCTCCATCCATCGCTGCTCATCGGCCTGCGGCGGGCGATAACCGGCAATTTCATTCACCAGAAGTCGGAACGGCCCTTCCTGGCGGTCCTTGATCATCAGGGCCACTTCACCGATATCGGACGGATCCAGGGGAGGGGCATCCGGTACCTTGCGTCCGCGATACACGGGTCTGAAGAGATCGAAAGGCACATCCACCCACTCCCCGGGCGAGTCGGAGAGTTGGCGGTGCGATGGAGAATCCGTCTCACCAAAGCGGTCTGTTTCAGAATTTGCGCGGTGCTCGCCGGTTGACGCCAGCAAGGGACTGGTATCAAAGCAAGCCTCGTACGAAAACGGGTAAAGCTGCCCGCCGTTCATGGTTTTGATCCGGAGACAGTAGCGCTTGCCATCCCCGGCAACATGGAGCCGGAATCCATGAAAGCCTGCAAAATGGAGGCGGTGGCGCGTCCGGATGGAAGCGAATCCCCCGTTGTTCTCCAGCGAGAGATTGCCGTGCATGTAAAGATTTCCGGCTGCGGTGAAACCGGCACGGGCATGTGAGCGTCCGCCCATGACCGTATCATTGACCGGCTCCCAGCTGTTATGGGGGTGGATAAGACCGGTGAACATCGAAACGTATCCGGATCGGGAACCAAACTCCTTGCTGGTCCCCGGAGTCTGCCCGGTGCGTGTTTTTTTATGAGAATTGTGGGATGTCATGGTACGTCACATTTCTGGAGTTCAATTCCTTTTATCATGGCGGACAAAATCTGCCACTGCATGATTGATCGTATCCGGCAGATCCAGCATCATTCCCAACACATTTCACATCGAAATTACTCCCCGATCGAATCTTTTTTTTAAGGCATAAACATATCCGGAAAGGATTTGCAGAAGAAACAGGTCCCGCTGCATGGTTATGCCTGTAACAATTTGTTAAATATTGCAAATTTTTCATAAGGATCATCGTTACGTTAAAACGGGTGTTTTTTAATCAGAGGGCAGCAGTTGTTTGCAAAACCAACGGAGGGAATCATGAAAAAGCTTCATGCTACTATTCCGGCACAGGTTTCTTTGCTTATCTTGACGTTTTTTTTATTTAGCAGTAGTGCCAGAATCTACGACGTGACAGGGAGGCTGGTCACGGAGCATCGTAATCCGATAGCCAATCATCAGATAGTACTTTACGATGATAATGATGTCCAAATAGCCACCGATCAGACGGACAGCCAGGGGAATTTCCATTTTTCCTATCAGGGCCAGCCCACGTCGGCCGAACCTGCACGCCGTCTCGACGGTCCATCAGAATTTGCGCTTGGTTCTTCGTATCCCAACCCTTTCAATCCCAGAACGGTTATTCCATTTGAGGTTCCTGAAAGTACGGATGCTGTCATTGCAATCTACAATATCCTGGGACAGGAGGTAATACGGACCAGGGCGAACCTGACCCCGGGGAGCCATGAGATTGTGGTCAATCTTGGCTCCGGCATGTCTCAGGGCACCTACCTGCTTCGCGTTAACGGGAGAGGCTACTCGCTTACCCAAACCATGACCTTTCTGAGTGCCGGCATCAGCAGCGGCCTTGCAGGAATCACTGTCAGAAGTGCCGGACAGCGGCAAGGTGCGCTCCGGGAACGCTTGCAAACGGCTTCAGAACCTGCAATGTACCGGATTGTGATTGAAGAAACGGAAGTATACCGGCAAAGAGAGGTGATCATCCCCGCCCTTACCGACTATCATGAAGGCGATATAACGATCTTTTACCGGCAACCGGAAGAGGTGTTGGACATAGACGGCAACAGCTATCCGGTTGTCAGGATAGGTGACGACTGGTGGATGGCCGGGAACCTGAAAACCACCCGTTATCGTAATGGTGATCCGATACCCAACGTGACAAGTAGTGCGGAATGGGCCGGTCTGGTCACAGGCGCCTACAGTGTTTATAACAATTTTGAAGGCAATGCGGCAACTTATGGATATCTATACAACTGGCATGCGGTCAATGATGTCCGCAATATCGCTCCCGAAGGCTGGAGGGTGCCGAGTGATGTGGAATGGCAGTTTATGGTCAACTCACTTGGGGGGAACGCTGTTGCCGGAGGCAAATTGAAGGCAACCGGTACGGAGCACTGGAGCAGTCCCAACACCGGAGCCACAAACGAAAGTGGATTCCGTGCGCTTCCCGGCGGCTTCCGAAGCGCCCCGGGCGAGTTTTACTACAGGGGGATGATAGCCGGTTTCTGGTCCGCTACCGGTGATGATGCAGATAAAGCCTGGTATCGGGCGCTGGCCTACAACGCTGCCGCTATCGACCGAAGCAGCGTGACCAGGCAAGGCGCTTTTTCCTTGCGTTTGATCAGGGACACGAGTCCGGAGCCGTCAATGACCGGAATCGAAATCAGTCCGAAGGATGAGTCGGTCGAAGCAGGAGAATCGATGCAATTTACTGCCACGGCACATTTTTCAGATTTGAGTAAAAAAGACGCCACGGGGGCTTCTCTCTGGGCCGTATCTCCATCTGAAGCCGGTGCAATTGACGGGAACGGGCTTTTTACAGCGTCTTTATCGTTTGCGGGAGCGGCAACGATCAGAGCTGGTTATAAGGAGTTTGCCGGTGAGGCGGTCCTGACAATCACCCCGGAAACCGGTACCATGACCGATCAGGATGGCAATGTCTATCAGACGGTCAAAATAGGTGGTCAATGGTGGATGACCGGGAACCTGAAGGTGACTCATTACCGCAATGGCGATCTTATTCCGAACGTGGCAGGTGACGGGGCATGGTCGCAGCGGATGTCGGGCGCATACGCTGCATACAACAATGTAGGCGGTAATGTGGCGACATACGGTTATCTGTACAACTGGCATGTGGTCAACGACGTCCGCGACATCGCTCCTGAGGGCTGGCGCGTACCCACTGATGCGGAATGGCAGGTGCTCGTCGACTTTCTCGGCGGCACTGACGTTGCCGGGGGGAAAATGAAACAGACCGGTACGATGTACTGGAACATCCCCAATACCGGCGCGACCAATGAGAGCGGGTTTACGGCGCTTCCCGGCGGTCGACGGAACAGCAATGGCTCTTTCGTCAATATGGGCGGTATTGGAAGTTTCTGGTCATCAACGGAGCACAGCGAAGAGCGTGCATGGCACTATCGCCTGGACGCTGATAATACGAACGTGCATCGGCTCAACAACCGCAAGGAATTCGGGTTCTCCCTGCGTTTGATCAAGGATACGAAGCCTTCTCCGTCAATGAACCGCCTTGAGATTGTCGCCCGGGATTACACGGTTGTCGGACTTGGCGATCAAGAGCAATTCGCAGCCAGGGCCCATTACACGGACGGAAGCACAAAAAACGCAACAAGTGCTTCTTTTTGGTCGGTAATGCCTTCTTATGCCGGCAGCATCGATGGTGAAGGGCTTTTCACGGCCTCCGCATCGTATACCGGCTGGGCCAAGGTCACAGCGAGTTATGATGGATTTACGGATGAGGTCGATCTTGTGATCGTGCCTGCAACCGGCACCATGACCGACCAGCAAGGCAACGTCTACCGAACTGTCAAAATCGGAGACCAATGGTGGATGGCCGAGAATCTGAGGGCGACCCGGTACCGCAACGGTGATCCGATCGAGCATGTGACAAATAACTGGATATGGAGGGATCTGACAACAGGAGCCTACTGTGCGTATGAAAACGATGAAAGCATAGCCGACACCTACGGATACCTGTACAACTGGTATGCAGCTGTCGACAGCCGAAATATCGCACCTTCCGGCTGGCGGGTGCCAACAGATGATGACTGGAAGACGCTGGAAAGGTATCTCGGCATGAGTTCTTCGCAAGCGAATAGTACCGGCTGGCGTGGTACGAACGAAGGCGGAAATTTGAAAGCGACGGGCAGCATGCACTGGGATGGGGCCAACACCGGGGCCACGAATTCGACTGGATTTACAGCACTTCCTGGCGGGTCGCGTTCAAGCTCGGATGGTCGGTTCATAGTATTAGGCCATTATGCCCGTTTTTTGTCGGCTTCGGAGGATCGCAGCCATACTGCCTGGAGAAGGGAGCTGTCAACAAAAGAAGCCGGGGTGAACCGCCAATCTACATATAAAGAAACCGGATACTCAATCCGTCTGGTCAGGGAGGATTGATCGTTTTTTTGAGGGCTTGAGTATTCGGATAGCACATGGTGCGCTATCTGGATACCTGAAATTGACATTGGGGAAACTATGTTTCACCAAGTTTACAACCATGACAAAATAAGAAAGCCACAAAGCGCAGGAATTTTGCACTTTATGGCTTTCTTGGTGTGCCGAAGGCGGGACTCGAACCCGCACGGGATTGCTCCCACACGCCCCTGAAACGTGCGCGTCTACCAATTCCGCCACTTCGGCAACGTTGCGGGCCGCCGGTTTATACACAACCGAACGCACCGCCGGAATCCTGAAATCAGGATTTTGAGGTAGAATTAAAAGATACGGACTCTTTTTGAATTTTCAATAGGGAGCACAAAAAGTTTTTGCGGCAAACGTTGTGCGTCCGGTCTCATCAAACCCCGTTTCGACGGTCAAAAATGTGCTTCATCATCAGCAGATAGCTGCGGCTGAGCGGGACACCCCGCCGCTCCATCATGATCTCCGCCGTCTCCATCGCCTTTTCAAACTGGTAGGGCTCGGTGTGATGCGGACTCACCCAGCTGAAGGAGGGGACATGTTTAGGGGGGAATCCATAGGTGAATATATTGCAGAACACCCCGCACAACGTACCGGCGGAAAGCGTGGTGTTTATGGCGGTCTTCCCGTGATCCCCCATCACAGTCCCGAAGAATTGGATCGAGGTTTTGTGCACGTGACCCGTCGACCATTCCGGTATCCTGATGGGCTTGTAGTTGTTCTTCAGATTGGACGTGGTGGTGTTGGCTCCCAGGTTGCACCATTCCCCGATCAGACTGTTGCCCAGATAGCCGTCGTGGGCCTTGTTCGAGTGTCCGTACAGAATCACGTTCTGGATCTCGCCGCTCACCTTGCACACCGGACCGATGGTGGTGCCGGCATAGATCCGCGTACCCATCCGGACAACAGACTGCCCGCCGATGGCAACCGGACCCTGGATAATGGCCCCGCTCATCACGTGGCAACCGGCGCCCAGGTACACCGGCCCGGATGAGGCATCGATAATCACCCCGGGATCCACCCGCACATTCTCTTCCGCGTGGATGTGCTCCCTGCTGTTGAGCACGGCCCCGGGAAAATCAGGCAGGTTGTTGCCATTGGTGGCTGGACCGCCGGCAGATCCGCCCGCAGATCCATCCATAGATCCGTCCGCAGATCCAAGCAAAGCCACATCCTTCCGGATTTCCATCTCGTTCTTCATGAACAGATCCCAGAGAAAATCGAGCATTTCCCCGCAACTGGTGTCGGTTACCGGCAGCGCCTCCGTATCGGCTGCCTGAGAGAATGTCCGCGTTCCCGACTCCCGGTATTTCCGGCTTTCTTCCGGTCCAAGGCGTGCCGCGACGATCGTGCCGTTGCGCCGGACGAGGACATCGGATTCCAGGCCCGAGAGCAGCTCCGCCGCCCCGGCATCCGGCAGCCAGCGGGCATTGATCCACAACACCTCCTCACCGTCTCCGGGCGCCTCGCAATGATACAGCAAGGTAATCGGCGCGCGTCCGACCCTCGTAATCTTATCCGGATCCTGAATACCCAGATAACGCTGCCATTTCTCCCGGATGGTCAGTATGCCGATACGCAGATCGTCCACCGGCCGCGTAAGCGTAAGCGGTGCAAAAAGGCGGTCTCCCTCATCCTCAAAAAAACAGATGGTCATGATCTCTTGGTATGTTTCTCGTTATCGCTCAATGCTGCAAATGTACCGCCTGGTGGCACGATACACATCACGGGTTTGCATATTTGGCCCGGATTGACGACTTCCGCTCATTGACATCACAGTCAACAAGTTTCTACAGCCCTTGTACACGGCCGGACTCCAACATTTACCCGGCCAGGTTCAACAATGCGGGAATATAACACAATAATTTTTAAAACAAATATAAATATTTGTTTTTTCCTGACGTTATTTTCAATATTTTCAGTATCTGAATCTTCGGGGAGTCTTCAATGTGTCTTCAAGAAATTTCGGGGAGTCTTCAAGGAGTCTTCAATGAGTCTTCGGAAAGTGTCCGGGAGAGACAGTGTGAGCGCCCGAAGTATTTCAGCAGCACAGACCGGCAGTCATTGTACGGGGTGCTTTCATCCAAAGTGTCAAAAAGAGAAATCATAAACATCAAAAAGAGCTTATGTGCGGGATTGTAGGATATGCGGGAGGCCGGCAGGCTTCGGAAGTGATACTGAAAGGATTGCAGCGGCTGGAGTACCGGGGCTACGACTCGGCCGGCATGGCGCTGCTTAACGACGATCTGGAGCTGATCAAGGTCCGCGGCAAGGTGCGCGATCTGGCCGATCTGGCCGAAAAACACGATCCGCACGGCACCGTAGGCATCGGACACACCCGCTGGGCGACCCACGGCGAACCCAACGACGTCAACGCGCATCCCCACACCGGTACCCACCGGCAGTTTGCGCTGGTACACAACGGGATCATCGAGAACTACAACGTCATCCGGCAGGATCTGGAAAAAAAAGGGCACACGTTCACGGGCGAAACGGACACCGAGGTCCTGGCGCATCTGATCGAGGAGATCCACGAGATGAGCGACATTGATTTTTATCAGGCGGTCCAGCAGGCGCTGCTTCAGGTGGAAGGGACCTACGGCATCGCGATCGTCCACAAGTACCATCCGGACCGTATCATCGTCGCCCGGAAAGGCTCACCGCTGCTGATCGGGGTCGGCGATGGCGAATACTTCGTGGCATCGGACGCATCACCCGTCATCGAATACACACACAAGGTGGTCTATCTGGAGGATGAGGAAATTGCCGTCATCACCCGCGACGGCTATGAAGTATCCACCCTGAAAAATGTGCGGCTGACAAAAGAAGTGCACGAGCTGGCCATGAACCTGGAGCAGATCGAAAAAGGCGGGTTCCCCCATTTCATGCTCAAGGAGATTTTTGAACAGGGGGATACGATCGGCGACTGCATGCGCGGCCGTCTGATCGTGGATGAGAACCGCATCCAGCTCGGCGGACTGGATGGGTATGTGGACCGGCTCTGCGATGCACGGCGCGTGATCATTGCCGCCTGCGGCACAAGCTGGCACTCCGGACTGGTGGGTGAGTATCTGTTCGAATACCTGGCGCGGATCCCGGTGGAGGTGGAGTACGCGTCCGAGTTCCGCTACCGCGAGCAGCTGATCGACGAGCAGGACGTCATGATCGTGATATCACAGAGCGGGGAGACGGCCGACACGCTCGCGGCGCTGCGCGAGGCGAAACGAAGAGGAGCGCTGGTGCTGGGCATCTGCAACGTGGTCGGATCCACCATAGCCCGGGAGACCGACGCGGGGGTCTACACGCACGCCGGACCCGAAATCGGGGTCGCATCCACCAAGGCCTTCACCGCGCAGGTGACGGTGCTGACCATGATGGCGATGCTGGCCGGCAGGCACAGAAAGGTACTCTCCGATGAGCTGATGCGCGAGCTGGTCCGCGAGCTGCGGGATGTGCCGGCGCGGGTCCGGGCCATTCTGGAGGATACGTCCGGTATCGAGAAAGTGGCGCGCATGTTCACCTATGCGCCGAATTTTCTGTATCTGGGACGTTCGTACAACTTCCCGGTTGCGCTGGAGGGGGCGCTCAAGCTCAAGGAGATCTCGTACATCCACGCCGAGGGCTACCCCGCCGCGGAGATGAAGCATGGGCCCATCGCGCTGATCGATGAGCACATGCCGGTGGTGGTCATCGCCGCGACCGACCACACCAATGAGAAAGTGGTCAGCAACATTGAGGAGGTGAAGGCGCGCAAGGGCCGGATCATTGCCATTTCATCGAACGGCCAGTCGGATGTGGCACGTCTGGCGGAATTCAACCTGTCCATCCCGGAGATACACGACTGCCTTTCGCCGCTGCTGGCGGTAATCCCGCTTCAGTTGCTGTCGTACCATATTGCCGTCAACCGCAAATGCCATGTGGACCAGCCGCGCAACCTGGCCAAAAGTGTGACGGTGGAGTGACGCCAGGCACCGCCTGCTGCAGCGATCCCGGATTGATGGACGTAATAGATGTCCTCAGGTAGATGCCCTCAGGTAGATGCCCTCAGGTAGGTGTCCTCAGATAGATGTCCTCAGGTAGATACCCTCAGGATCGAGGAATACAGGGTTTGCCACTACCTGGCCAGATTATCAAATGATTTTCTGTGGCAGGGGCTTTTTAATCGCATATTTTCTGATATGGAATGCGTCCCTCCGTACGTTCAACCGTCAAAGATCAGGAATTCAAAGTCCGGTTGCCATGTTGATTATGGTGCGCCAGTGTTTGTAACATCGGCAAAGACTATTGGTGATCGTTACAATAGCGCAACCCACCGGCAGAAAATAGAATGAATTCCGGCTTTTTTGAATTGATAAGAGTTGAATTATGACTGTAAAGGAGCAGCAGAAATCAGATAGCGGCACGTCCAGAGACTACAACCTGCAGATCGACGGTATCAGTTGCGCGGCTTGCGTAACCAACGTGGAGCGGGCGCTCAAATCCGTGAGCGGCGTGGAGGAGGCCAGCGTCAACATGGGTTCGTCCGAGGCACGGGTGCGTTCGCAAAATGTGGATATCAACGAGATGATCCGAGCCGTGGAGAAAGCGGGATACGGAGCCGTGCTTCTCGATGAAATGGGCGCACCGGTGGATCCGGAAGCGCCTGCGCAGCAAAAGGAGGATGGCACGAGTACAGACGGCATCGGCGCCGACAGTGATGCCGGCACGGCAACCGGTGTGACGGCTGACGATACCCGCGACAGTCAGGCCGCCGCCCACCGTCCGCAGACCTCGCGCTTCAAGCGCAGGTTCTGGATCGCCCTGCCCCTTGCGGCCGTTGTTTTTCTGCTGGATATGGGCCCGATGGCCATCCCCGCCTGGCACCAATGGGTCATGGGGCATCTCACCGCGTGGAACAGCGTCCAGATGGCGCTGACGGCTGTCATTCTCTTTTACACGGGTTCGTCGTTTTTCACCGGAGCCTGGCGCGCCGCCCGCCACCGCACCGCCGACATGAACACCCTGGTGGCCATCGGTACCGGGGCGGCGTTCCTTTTCAGTACGTACGCGGTGTTTTTCGGAAGGGAAGGGGGGCTGGTCCAGCCGCAGGACGTCTATTTTGAGACGGCGGCCATCATCATCGCGCTGATCCTGCTGGGCAAATGGATGGAGGAGCGTGCGCGCCACCGCAGCAGGGATGCCATGACCGGGCTTCTGGAAATGGCGCCGCAGCGGGCCAATCGCCTGGTCCGCGATTCCGGCAGCGCCGATCAAGCGCAGGACGCATCCACCAGTCAAAATGCCGATCAGGCGCAGGACGCATCCACCAGTCAAAATGCCGATCAAGCGCAGGCCGCATCCACCC
>RECX01000187.1 GCA_007693825.1 Balneolaceae bacterium | reverse complement strand
GCGGATCCACCAGGCGGGCGCGGTGACGGGTGGAATCGGTTCGCGGTTCTTCCACGCGGATACTGAGCGCGCCAAGTTCGTCATCAAACAGGATTCTCGGCTGGATGGATACGTGCTCCATCCTGCTCTCATCCCATACCCGGATTTCGTAGTTTTCACCGCGACGCCACTCCCCGTCCGGGTACACTTTCAGGAACTGTTCGTCTATTTCCGCATGCGGCCATGGCTGATGCGTCTGTTCGCTTTCCACTACGATGAGCGAATCCAGAATTGCCGGGGAATCATCAAGCAATTTGGCATAGCGAAATACAATCGGCTCGTCCGGGGCTGCACCAAACCGGCTTTCGTTGGCGATGTAGCGTGCGAATGTGGTATCCGGCTCATCGGAGCCCGGGAACGGCTCGATATCAAAGTCGGCGGGGTTTCCGGCGGCGTCGGTGATGCCTTGCATCTCCAGGTGATAGACGGCCTCGTCAGGAAGGGGGTCCCTGGCCTGGGCGAACAGGATATTGGGATTGTCCGGGTCCACGAAGAGCGGAACCGCATCGGTTGCATAGGTATGGTCCTCAAGATAGACAGAAATGTGAGCATCTTCCGAGATCTCAACATCTTCGCTGAAGCGGAGGCGCAGCCGTACTTCCGATAGCATGCCGACGGCCTGAAGCACTGGTGCGACGGTATCCGCACGGATGATGAAGATCCTGCCCAGATCCGCCTCTCCCTCCCTGTCAAGCACCAGGGTATCGGTAGAGAAGGGCTGAGCGGCTTCCCGTTCACGGTCCCACCGGCGGTTGCGGTTCCGGTCATCGAGCCAGAACGCCTTGTATTTGCCTTCGCGCAGATACTGAAACTGTACAAGTCCCGACGTATCCGACTCCCCGACGTAGTTGGCACCGACGGACAGGTCCACCGGGTGCCGGTAGAGCATGATGCGTTCGCCCTCCTTGCCCCTGCCCGTACGGGCATCACGGATCCTGGCGGTGATCTTGCCTTCGTCGATATCCGGGCCGGTTGAGACCGCCAGCTGGAAAGGAGCGGTGATACGGTTGTTGCGGGTATCGGCCAGGTCGGTGCCCAGTGTGAAAATGATGGTGGTGGTGTCGGGCAGGGGGTCCTCGAACCGTACCGTAGCCGTGCGCCTGCGCCAGCTGATATCGTATCGGATGTTAAGGTCGGGTTCCATGCGGAACGCAGTTTGGAAACTGTTGCGGTTGATGTACTTCGAGAAATGGAACCGGATGCGGTCACCGTCGAACATGGTGGTTCGTGTTGCAGGTTCGGTTTCCTCGATTTGCGGTGGTGTACGATCGGGCGGCCCTCCGCTTGGCTGCGTGGGAGTGGCGCACTGATACACCAGGATCAGCAGAACAAAAAGCGCAATAAAGGGTGCCCAGCGGGTTGCAATCGGGTACATCAGCTGCGGACGTTATAAAGCAGGTAAATGGTTACGGCTATCGCTCCGGTTATGACGGCAGGTTCGGCAATACGGCGTAGTAATGTGCGCCGGCCCGTTTCCGACTCCTGTTGAAATGCGGCCGGCGGCCAGGTTCCGGTCACCTCTGCCACTAAATCCGTCGGGATTTCATCCTCATGTGAGAACGATGCCTGCCAGGTTTTTTGTATCTCCCGGTCCGCATCCAGCCAGGAAAAGTAGACCTCCGAGCGGATGACCCGTCTGCTGACGCCACTGCGCTGTGTTTCAAGGATATTATCCGGCTGCCACTGTATTCGGATGGTGTGGTACTGCTGCGGATCGGCGGCTATGCGCATGCCGCCTGCGATCAGCGCGGCGTGGATGCGTGCACGCACGGCGGGCGGCACGGCCATATCCAGGTACACCGGTCCGGGGATTATCCTGTTTTCTGACGCGGGCGGACGAATAACGCCGTCCGCATCCACCCAGTCCAGCATCATGCGCACGGTCTCATCCGCGGCTATGGCCTCGTTGGCTGGCAGCGGAGGATCATCCATGGACAGAGCGGATTCACCGGCATGCCCCACCTTCCATCCCGTCAGCGTAATCAGTATGGCTAAAGCAAATAGTAACAGGTGTTTTTGTGTCATGAAAAAACGCTGTCCGTCGAAAAATTAGATTTTTTACAATATAGGTTAAGATGTTTTGAATTACGAACCCGTAGCTCTATGTTACGGGAGATAAATTCCAGCCGCAAAATACGGAAACGGTTACATAGAAACGGAATATTTACCTCAGGACAAACGAAGTTATGAGCATCAAGGAAATCCCGAATCCCGGCTTGTACACCGACCTGTACCAGCTGACCATGGGCCAGGGGTATTTCAAGAGCGGATTGCACAAAAAACTGGCGTCGTTTGACTTTTTCTTCAGGAAGTCGCCGTTTACCGGTGAGTTTGTGGTTTTTGCCGGACTGGCCGAACTGCTGGAAGTGCTTGACCGATATCGCTTCACGGAGGATGAGATTGCGTGGCTTCGTGAACAGGGTTTTACGGATGCCTTCTGTGAACATCTTTCCGGGTTCACCTTTGACGGCACCATCAGATCCGTACGCGAAGGCGAAGTTGTCTTTCCGGGGCAGCCGGTCCTGACCGTCACGGGTTCGCTACTTTCCTGTCAGCTGGTGGAGACCCTGCTGCTGAATATCCTCAATTTCCAGTCGCTTATCGCCACCAAGGCGCGGCGGCTTCGCCTGGCTTCCGGAGACTGCAAGCTGGTGGATTTCGGACTGCGACGGGGACAGGGTGCCGGATCGGTAGCCGCCTCCCGGGCCGCGGCCATCGGAGGTTTCGATGCCACTTCCAACGTGCTTGCCGGCAAGCGGTACGGGATTCCTGTTTCGGGAACCATGGCACACTCCTGGATCCAGTGTTTTGAAAGTGAACTGGAGGCATTCCGGACCTATGCGCGACTCTATCCCGACTCCTCCATCCTGCTGGTGGACACCTACGACACCATTGAATCCGGCCTTCCCAATGCCATCACGGTGGCCAGGGAGCTCGAAGAGCAGGGCCATCGCCTGGTCGGCATCCGGCTCGACAGCGGCAACCCGCTTACCCTTTCACGCAAGGCCCGCAGCATGCTGGACGATGCCGGCCTTGATTACGTGGCCATTTCGGTTTCGGACCAGCTCGACGAGGAACGCATCGCCAATCTGCGGGACAAGGCCGCGCCCGTTGACGTCTTCGGAGTCGGCACGCGGCTGATCACCGGCTATCCCGATGGCGCCCTGGGGGGTGTCTACAAAATCTGCGATCTGGACGGACAGCCCACCATGAAGTACACCGACGAGGTTTCCAAACGCAGCCTCCCGGGGATGAAGGAGATCGAACGGATATCGGACAAAGACGGTTTCTTCATGCGGGATGTGATCCGGCTCGTTGATGGCCGCGACAGCAATAAACCGGATCCAAAAAATTCTTCGGAGGATATTCCGGAAATTTCGGAGGATATTTCGGAGACTTCGGAGACTTCGGAGACTTCGTATCCCGGCGGAAGTTCCGGGAA
This sequence comes from Balneolaceae bacterium, assembly GCA_007693825.1. Lineage (GTDB taxonomy): Bacteria > Bacteroidota > Rhodothermia > Balneolales > Natronogracilivirgulaceae > SKNL01. The sequence goes on along the minus strand of RECX01000187.1, from coordinate 7,828 downwards.
AAAACCAACCGAACGGATCCGAAGCACCGTCATGGAAAACGGAAGAGCGTTGTTCCATTCGGTGGATATATCCGATATCGTTGCATTCAGCGCCTCGCGTGTTGCCCGGCTGCCAGATAAGATCAAACGTCTCAACCATCCGGAACGTTATGAAATAACACTGGACGATCCGCTGGTAGCCCTGATAGAACAACTCCGGAAGTGAAATGGTGAACCTGCAACGATCCGGAGTAACCTGATTGTTACTGCATGAAACGAACATGACAGCCTCCGACTGACACACAGGAGTATGATTAAATTCTGTCATGTGAGATCATTCTGACATTAGAAATCTGAAAATTTAAACAGATGAAACGGTTGTTGCCGGTTATATCACATATGATTCAGAGTACTGTCGGACATCCCAAATGAACATTGACCAAACCACACAAACATCATGAATGCAAAAAAAATAACAGATGCGCTCCTGGTCGTCGACGTTCAAAATGATTTTTGTCCCGGAGGAGCTTTGGCCGTTCCTGACGGAGACCGGGTAGTACCGGTGATCAACCGGCTTGCCGATTTATTCGAGGTGGTTCTCCATACCCAGGACTGGCATCCTGCGGGACATCATTCTTTTGCCTCATCCCATGAGGGTAAAGATCCGTATGATGTGATTACCGTTGACTACGGGAAACAGGTCCTGTGGCCGGACCACTGCGTGCAGAAAACGGAAGGCGCCGCGTTTCATCCCGGCCTGGACACCAGCCGGAGCCAGCTCATCCTGCGCAAGGGTTTTCGCAAGCACATCGACTCCTATTCCGCTTTTTTTGAGAATGACCAGCAGACGGTCACCGGCCTGACCGGCTATCTGCGGAGCAGAAATATCGACACACTTTATGTGACTGGATTGGCAGCAGATTTTTGTGTAAAATGGACTGTTTTGGATGCCATCAAAGAAGGCTTCCATGTCAATGTAGTTGAAGATGCTGTCCGCGGGATTGATCTGGATGGTTCCCTTGAACAGGCTTGGCAGGAAATGAACGGAGCGGGAGCCCGGGTGCTCACCTCCGACACCCTTTTGCATCGAATATAGCGTCCATGGTTCGTGCAGTCCTGTGGCTGCACATGGAAACGGAGATTTAGGGATGAAGAATTGTAAACAAAAAGCATGAAAACATTCGATGTCATCATCGCAGGCGGTGGCCTGGCTGGACTTGCAACAGCAGCACAACTTGTAGAAAAGAGCAAAAACCTGAAAGTTCTGGTATACGAAGCGAACCAGATCGGCGGCGGTGCCTCCGGGGTGCCATCCGGGATGGTGAATCCGGCAACCGGTCAGCGTGCCCGGATGGTCTGGAATGCCGAAGCTTGCTTCAGGATGCTGGAAAAGCGGCTGGAGCAGCTTTCCGCAGTTTCGGATACCAACCTGAGATTGCAAAAAGGAGTGCTGCGTCCCGCCATCGATGAAAACCTTGCAGAGAATTTCCGGTTGTCCCTGAAACATACGCGCTGGCCGAAGGGATGGATCGAGTGGCTGCAGCCGGACGAGGTAAAAAAGCGTATTCCCTATCTGAAGGACTGCTCCGGTGCGTTGTTCATGAGCAAGGGAAAAACAGTCCGCACTCCGGAGTATCTTCAGGCGTATGTCCGCTATCTGAAGGAGTCGGGTGTCACATTTGTCTTCGGGGGGCCTTACACTACCGACAACGGGAGTGGTGAATGGACGCTCAGAAACAGAAAAAATGTCTATTCAGCACCTAACCTTGTCATTGCCACGGGTTTCAAGGCGAAGGAAAACAAATACTGGACCGAACTTCCCCTCAATTCCGTCAAGGGTCAGCTTGCCGTCTACCATAGTCCGGAGCATATCGGCAGACTTCCGGCTATTTCGGCATACGGATACATCGCGCCGGTTGATGATCACACGCTCGCTGTCGGCAGCACCTATGAGCACCACTACCACGATGAAAACCCTGATACGCAGGGTGCCGGCCTCCTTGATCAGAAGCTCAAGGAGCTGCTTCCGGAATTGTATCCCCATTGCCAGCGCATCGGTCAGTGGTCGGGAATCCGGGCCACTACACCTGACCGTCTACCCATAGTCGGGGAGCATTATGCGCAGAAAGGGCTATATATTTATGCCGGATTAGGCTCGAAAGGATTGCTCTACTCGGAACTTGTCGCTTCCCACCTGGCGACACACATTACCGAGAAAAAGGACCTGCCATTTGAAATATCCCTCTACCGTTTTTCGCGTATGGAAGAGCTGCGCGACAAAGCAAGAGAGGAGAACGAGCCGTAAATATCTCATCCCCGCAGATAACCCGGCTTGCCGGCAAGCCGGTCATCAAAACCGGAACACAAGTCCGCTCCATGCCGCGGACAGGTTCATGCCGCCCCTGGCCGATGACGGTGTGGTCATGACCCCGAAGGAAAATTCGAAGTTTTTAAGGTCAAGGCCGGTACCGCCTGACAGGTTAACACCGGAATATCCACCCGCCCTCACTCCAAATCGCAACGGAACGGCTTTGAGAATGCGATATTCCGTACCCAGTGCGGTATAGAACCTGCGGCTGTTGACTCCGCGGTTGTTGATGCCCTTTCCCACATCCAGCATCACACCGAGCCGGCCCATGGTCAGGAATCCGCCAAGGTGGAACATGGGAGTGAGGCCGATCCTGTGGTTGCTCACATCACGCGGAGCGAAATTGCCATAGATGTCACTGCCTATACTGTCCTCCAGCACATATTCCAGGTAATTCGAGAAATCCCCGTCGAACTCCTCGTCTATGTACTCGAAATCAACCGAAAGGCCTTCCCACAGGAAGGAGTCCCTGGCCCTGAAGTCGCCGGGGTTCCTCTTGAAATTGATTCCGCCGATATCGGTGATGGACAGGGAAGCCCTGAGGATTTGCGGACCGGTTCCGATGACAGGCAGGGAGACATCCTGCATATACCACTCGAACGTGGCGCCGATGTCAAGTCCGAGACCTGCTCCCTGCGTTCCTCCGAGATCCGAAAAGGAGTCATCATCCAGATAGTCATCCAGTACGGCATCCTTGTTTCCCCGTACACGCCGCTCCTGATAGTACGCTGTCAGGTCATCGGTCAGGTTGCCGGTTGTGAGGATGTAATATTCAAAGTCATGCACTACCCGTGACTCCAGTTCGCGTCCAGTCACCTGAAGCTGCGATTCCAGGCCCATTTTGGCATAGCCCAGGCCAAACAGGATTTTGGGTGCTGCGCCGGCATACACGCGCATGGATCCGGGTGCATGGCGATCGGTATTCTGCCAGACCTGCATCGCAAAACCGAATGAAAGTTCCCACAAGGCCAGCATCTCGGAATTGAAATTGACTTTTTTGGGGTCGCTGAACACTTCGGTATTGAGGCCGGTGAGTGCCAGTTCGAACATTCCCTTGCTCATGCCAGCGCTGCCAAGGGTCCGTGCACGTGCGGCGATGCTGAATGCCATGTCATCCCTTTGGTAGCTCGCGCCCAGCGGTACCACATCGACGCCAAAGGCAGCCCTGGAAGTGGAGCGCGGACAGGCACCGAACCAGTCGTCTGAGATGAGAAGCGCCCTTTCGGTATCAATGGTATGTCCTTTGGTGAAATACCTGTTGTACAGTCCGATATTGATGAGACTGCCGCCGGCAGATGAATGGATTCCACCGATGATGCCGAAATTCATCCTGGTTTCCCGGTCGGAGATCATGAGATTTGCCGGATTTATAAAAGTGGCGTGATATCCCGTGATGTAGGCACTTCCTCCTCCCCCCAGGGCTGTATTTACCGAGGTACCATGAAGGGCCTGTGCCATGGCAATGTGTTGCATGGCCATTGAAAACAGAATGATCGCTGAAATAGAGCAAATAATTTTGGCTGCTGTACGGGTCATGGCTGTACGGGTCATGATAGGCAGAATGTTCAATTGACCTTTATGGATGTTTTAAAACTGGCATTCACGCTGATGCCAATAAAGTCGTCGGCTCGCACTTTCACTTCGCCCGAAATGTCATCCCTGCTCGTGGCAAGTTCTCCGACCAGCCTTATGCGGCGTGTCCGGTAGAGGTGATCCAGGTGCTCTTCGGTAAGACGAATTTCCGAGGTGCCGTTTTTGGGTCGGGCTACAAAACGGGTTGTGGAATGCACATCGGCGGCATCAATTCGGAAAGTGACCGGATCCAAAGGCTGCCCCCTTGTTGAGAGAATCAGCTCCTCATTTTCGTCAAGAAACTCCAGGCTCATTCCGGCGCCAAACGGCAGACCGTTCTCATAAGAAACATACAGGATTGCTTCGCTTATCCTTGTATCGTCTTCGGGTTTCGGCAGGTCCGAGAGATCCGCCGATATCATATCCTCGAACGAAGCGGGGTCCCCCTCTGCCGTGGACAGGTTGATAGGAATATCGATTCCCATACGGGCATCGAATACCACCGGATTGACAATAAATCCGTCCTGTTCATCCGGATTGACGACAATCTTTCCAATAAAACGCACTTCGACAGGCAGGTTGCTCAGGAAATCCTCCACGCTGGATGTTTCGGAGTCGAAACGGATTACCTGGTTGCGGATTACCTCGCCAATTTGCTCTGACGGATTCACCTCAAATGCGACCAGATCGGATCGGGGGATCTGGACTCCACGCATATACAGATTCTGATAGTCGTCGCCCGGACCAACTTCACGGCCCGTTCCCGGTTTGCCTGAAAGAAATACTTCCTCTCCCTTGTTGTTGATTCCCAGAATTGCACCAATGACCGTTCCCGGGACCCCCAGATTGGTGTCATAAATCAGGTCGAAAGAGGGATTTATCAGTCGCAGGCCTGACAGGCGTTCGGCAAGCTCCTTCAAATCTTCGATTTCCGTGATCTCCGCTTCCCTGTCATTGAACAGGTCGACGATACCATCGTCACCGTCATCCTCGCCAAGGAACTCCACACGTCGCTTTACCTGTCCGAATGCGGTCCGGAGAGTCAGATTTTCAATATCAAAAGATGCGGAAAAACGGTCCGATGCCATGACAGTCCGCACACTGTCATCACCGGCGGCATTCCTGGTATCCTCTGTCACAGCGACAACGTTATAGGTCAACCGGTTATACAGCGCGTAGATTCTTGCGTTTTCAAGCGAGGCGGAGAATTCCGGTTGCGGCCGGGGGTCAGATCCGCGCCTGATCCGGTTGCTTCCGGAGAATTCGATCCAGAGGGAATCAGAGGGCAGGTATCGGCCGCTTCCATCGGTGTCTGTCCTGATACCGGGAAAAGAGACAATCAGGGTATCGATATCCAGATCGATGTCGTTGACAATCTCTTGTATCCTCAATAAACCTCCGGCAATTTCCACGAAGTGATCTTCGCTGGTCAGTCGAAAGTCGTCATCCTCAAATTCCACCTCATCAGAAACGGAGAAGCTTTGGGATTTCAGTACCGCGGATGCCGAACTGAGTTGTGCAGAACCCTCCATTTCGGTCGAGATAAGGTCTGTCGCGCGGATGGTTGCAGGTTCGGTGGTTCCCGGCGAGGAAGCTGTTCCGCTGTACGAGATACGGTTGGAAATACCGGTATTTTCCAGCGGAACCAGAACTGTGCGCCTCTCGAGAGGCGGTATTTCAAGATTGCTTATTTCGGCAATGTCGGAACCAAACGCAAAGAAGCGCCCGGTGTTTTTGGCAGTAAATGACTCCGCATTGAAAAGCCTGAGATGCTCAATAAATAGCGGGATTTCCGTCTGATTGTTGATTTCCAGGCGCAGTTCACCCTCTTCTACTTCGGCATTCACAAAATCGCCTTTCACTTCTTCGGTATCCTCAAGGAGGATGTCTTCCTGCGGATCTATGTCGGATTTGGCCTCCACGAATTTCAGCTTACTGGTGCGGGAGGTAATCAGGAAGAACTGATCCCTGTCCACCGTAAGCTCTTCGCCGCCGGGTGTTCCGAGGCTTACCTGGTAGGTCAGTTCCGCAGTCAGTTTCTGTCCGCTCAGATCCACTATCACCTCGGCTGTCTCATCGGGCCCCAGGCTCGTCGCCCCGGGCCGTGTTGCGTTTACAAGCTCCTTGGGCTCATCCAGAACATCACCGTCCGAGTTGAACAAGGTGATTTGCGGCATGGCGGTCAGTGTACTGTCCTGAAGCTCAAGCGGTGTGTTGTTGATGATCAGCAACTCCAGCTGATAGGTCTCGTCCGGACCGGGATCTTCAGCAACTATGGCGTATTCAAAATCGGGATTGGATGAGGAAATGGGCTCAATATCCGGGTTGAGCACTTGTGCACTGATATTGCCGGTGGCGCTACGGACGGTCAGTCTTTGCTCTTCCGACCGCGCCGTGAGCTCTCCGGGTTCGCTTGCCATAGCCTGGGATTGCCACCGGATCTGCACCTCAAATGCCAGGGTGGCCTCAAGCAGATCGCCCGCATCAAAGAAGATAGTCGCATCCACGGACTGTCCGTCAGGAACGGGGCCAAGTTCCAGTGTATTTCCAACCGGGACCGAAGCGGATTCGGAATTGCTCAGCAAGGTGGCTGTGAAATTTTCGATATCAAATCCTAGGTCGTTTGTAAAGACAAAGAGCATCCCTCCGCTTTCGATTTCAGCACGCACGAATCCCGGGGTGTCCAACGGCACGGTGAGGGTCTCATCAACCGGACCGGGAACCGGGGTACCGGGACTGAAATCACCGGGATCCAGTCCTGTGACATCTTCAAATCCGGCAGAACCCGACGCGTTGAATTCGATTTCAAAATCACCGATTTCCATCGCTTCATCGTCCAGATCCTCTGGTTCTCCGCTAATATCCCCTATCTGTGTGTCAAAAATGGCTGAAAAGTCATCGATTTCGAGGGTTCCGATTTCGCTTTCAACGCCGGTTTGCTCGATATCCACTTGCGGAATGATGTCGTCCAGTTCTCCGAATTCAAAATCTATCTCTGAAGAGAGGAATACGAGCTGGTCCTGTCCAACCTGAAACAGATCCCGGAAGTTTTCGCTGGTGGTGTCGATGATAGCCCCTTTTCCGTCCCCTATAAGTTTGTAGGATGTACTTTTTATCAGGGGGATATCAAAAGACTGTTGCAGATTGAAATCCGGACTGGAGGGTCGTTCACAGGAAAAGGCAACAATCAGGAATACTGCTGCAACAGTGATCCGGTAAATTTTCATCTGTTTAAATGTTTGGATTTATATCGTCAGATGTAATACCATGACCGTATTTAATCATGCTCCTGTGTGACGGGGAGCTGTCATGGCCATTTCATGATAACATGTAATATTATTGATGCGGCAGGGTGCAAAAAGGGGCCCTGTCAAGGGCAAAAGTGAACATCAGTGATATCGCTGCAAAAACAGTGCCTTTCCGTTCGAACGCTTACTTGTACTTATACTTATACTTGTACTTGTACTTGCAGGCTCGGCAAAACATAGTTGCAACAGAGCTTCAATATTCTTTAAATAATGTAACCAATTTTTTGTAATTGCAATAATTTCGAAAAAAAAAACGGGACAAGGGCACAGGTTTGGCAGGCATGCAGTTGCAGACACAGTAGGGGAGCGGAGAGAGAGGGATTCGAACCCTCGGTACCCGGTTAGGGCACACTCGCTTTCCAGGCGAGCCCGTTCGACCACTCCGGCATCTCTCCGTATCGTGTCAGACCCGGTTGAACAGGGTTGCTAATATATGATAATTAGCTGGCCGTAGCAACATGAATCAGCGGATTGTCTGCAACCCTGGTGGATGAAGGCCTTTCGCCATCACGAAGATGGTAGACAGGACCCGAACTTCGTTCAGCTGCCAAAGGTAAACCGATGGCGGGTTGTGGACCGTACGGGCCGGTCTTGATAAATG
>RECX01000162.1 GCA_007693825.1 Balneolaceae bacterium | reverse complement strand
AAGGAGAACGCTGATTGAAAGCCGGGTTTGCCAGACCTGCTCCCGAAACACGGATAACTGTTTTCAGGTCCAGGGCACGTTCTTCTACTTCAAAGACATATACATTTCTGTACCCAGGAGCAGTAACAAAATAGTACCCGTCCCTGCTACGTATAAAGCGCACTTCCTCGGGAAGAGATGAGCCTTCACCACGCTCCTTGATGTTGAGATCAGTAACATTGAACCTGATACCCAAACGGACGTCCTGCACATTGCCGTTCTGGTCAGGTGATGCTACGGACTCCATAGGCTGAGCGTAGTCCACATCGGTTAGTGTTAGAGAGGGGCCGCAGGCAACTGCAAAAACAAGCAACATTGCTGCTGAGATATTCCCCAGTAATCTGAGATGTTTCATTGAGACCATTTTTTTAAGCGTTAATTTTAATTGATCTTGTTACGTTGTACTGATGCTATTTCTGTAAAATCGTTGTAAAGTTGTGCTAAATAATTATGAGCAGGAACATTATTGGTGAAAATATCAAAAAAAACAACGCAATAAAATAACCAATTCAATTATTATGATGCGTTTGACGAGATTATCATCAGTTTTGCCATAACTGTCAAGGTGTTGTTCTTCTATTTTCTGTCAGATTTTCAACAGGGAATGAACGGGGATTCCCTGCTCAAGCTTCTCCTTTCCATTTAGAAAAGTCAACTCCAGAACAAAGGAGTAACCGATTACCACACCACCCAGGGAACGAATCAGCTCCGAGGCAGCGCGTGCCGAACCGCCCGTCGCCATAAGATCATCATGAATGATCACACGATCCCCTTTGCTGATGGCATCCGAATGCATTTCCAGTCTGTCGGTACCATATTCCAGTTCATATTCCACGGAAATCTTGTCTGCCGGGAGCTTGTTCGGCTTACGGACAGGAATGAATCCCGCATTCATATCCGTCGCCATACGGGTCCCGAAGATAAAACCCCTGGACTCAATGCCTGCAATGAGATCTACCTGCTGATCTGCAAAGGGCGCCAGCAAAAGCCGGGAGGTCATAATCAAAGCTTGAGGATTCTGCAGTACAGGCGTGATATCCTTGAAAATAATCCCCTTTTTTGGAAAATCAGGAATATCCCTGATCAACTTTCTGATCAGTTCAATATCTTTTTCAACATGCATTGTTGTATTCATATGCGTTAACTCTTCAAAACAAAGTGCCATGATAACAATATTGAAGAATTATAAAAATATGTCCTGCACAGATGTTTTACAAAACCGAACTTCCAACTTGATACATTAGCCATCGCCGTCATGACTACCTCCCCACCAGATATCTTTTCTGAAACCGCGGATTACCGGTTCATGCTGCAAGCCTTTCTTGAAGCTGAGAAAGCATTTGAGGCCGGTGAAGTGCCGGTTGGTGCTGTCATTGTCCATAATAACCGGATTATTGGCCGGGGGCACAACCAGGTGGAACTGCTCTCGGACGCCACCGCCCACGCGGAAATGATCGCCCTGTCCGCAGCTTTTCACCATCTGGGAGAAAAATATCTGCCTGATTCTACCTTATATGTAACGCTGGAACCCTGCCCGATGTGCGCCGGTGCCCTGGTATGGGCTAAAATTGGACGTCTTGTTTTTGGTGCCCAGGACGAAAAGGCCGGTGCCTGTGGAAGCATTTTCAATATCGCACAGCACTCGGCCCTGAACCACCGCATTGAAGTGATTCAGGGGGTCATGGAACAGGAATGCGAATCGCTGATGCGCCGGTTTTTTGAAGGGCTTCGGGGAAAAAACAACCAATGATTATGGAAAGCTTCGGCAGCCTGGCGCGACAGCCGCACAAAACCGCCTGCGCCTCTCTTAAGACCCAAACCCGGCTGAACCGTACAAGCCCTCCGAACGGATGTATTCCACTACTGCCGGGTGCAGCTCATCCGGCCCGGGCATTTTTCCATCCGCCAGTTTTTTCCGGATGTCCGTCGAAGAGACGGCAATGGCCTCATGCTCGCAATAGTGCACCGTGAACGGCTCCAGTTCGGATGGACGGGTCAGAGGAACCCCCGGACGCTCCGCAACCAGCAGTTCCGTCTTGTGAGCAATCTTTTCATAGTCATACCACGAGGAAAGTGTCTGCAGTGTGTCGCCGCCTATGCAAAGATAAAAAGACTTGTCCGGATAACAGCTCTTCAGATAGGCAAGGGTGCGGAACGTGTAGTGAGGCGAAGGGATGCGCTGCTCGACATCAGACAAATGCACAGTATCCCTGTTCGCAAATACCAGCTCAAGCATGTTCCAGCGGTCGGTGAATGATGCAAGTTCGCTTATATGCTTGTGGGGCGGCGTAGGTGTGAGGATGATCCACAAATCATCGATCAATTCGCTGTTCAGAAAAGATGAAACCATTTTTTCGTGACCGCGATGAACCGGATTAAAACTTCCTAAAAAGAGCCCGGTGCCCATCCCCTAACGTTCTGCAGTGACCGAGGAAACCCTGGCCAGCCCATCGAGCGCCCTGTCATGGTGCCGTTCCGCCAGATCCCTGTTTTCGCCCCTTGGGAAAATCTGAAGATACTGCTGATAACTTTTAACCGCCTTCTCAAAACGTTCCTGTTGCCGGTCCGCGACACTGTTTTCCGCATAGTATACGTAGGCAAGTATCTGGTTGACCAGCGCTTTCTCCGCCCAGGAGCTTCCCGGATACCGCTCAACCGTTAACCCGTAGTAGACGGCAGCAGATCGGTATTCACGGACACGCATATACATCTCCGCGGCATTGAACTTCTTTTTGGCCAGTTTGTCCCGCATTTCATCCATGTATACCTCTGCTTCCCGGGCCCGTTCCGTGCCGGGATGGCGTGTCACAAAAAGCTGAAACCGATCGAGGGCATTGTAGGTTTCCGTCTGGTCCAGGTTGTAGCGCGGACTGAGCCTGTAGTGGGAATAGGCTTCCATGAACTCGGCTTCCTTTCTCCGCTCATCGCGGCTGTAGTTTCTTGCAAAACGCCGGAACTCACTTGCAGCCGATAGATAGGAACGGTTATGGAAATGACTCTTGGCCAGGTAAAACTGGGCATCCGCGGCAAATTCCGTACCTCTGCCCATGGAGAGAATCGTCTCAAAGGATCGGACGGCATGGGAATAGCGCTCCCGCTCATATTGACTTATGGCCTTTTCAAAGGCCACTTCAATGGTGTCGCCCGGACGGATGTCCCGGCTGGACCGGCAGCCGGACGCCAGCAATATCAGAAGCAATAGAACGGCAATACTTTTATTTGTTTTCAGCATATGGATGTGTGTTACACTTTTAGTGTGCCCTCAATTATCTCGTACCTTTAACTTGTTGAGAAGCAATTTTATTTCCTCACGGTACGCAGATTCTTTAAAGTGAGCCAGTTTTTGCGAAGCATTGTCATAATGCATTTTTATAGCCTTCACAGCATCGTCTATGACTCCAAGATCATGATAGATGCGTATGACCCTGAGCACATCGGATTCACTGGCAGTGCCACTGCCAAGGATCTGCCTGAGCAACAGGCGATCCGTATCGTCAGCTCGTTCCAGCGCCCGTATCGTCAGCCATGTTTTTTTTCCTTCGATGATATCGCCACCCACTTTCTTGCCGAATTTCGAGGTATCGCCGACAGCATCAAGCAGATCATCCTGTATCTGGAATGCGAGTCCGGCATGCTCGCCTATCTCGCCGCAATCAGCGGTGGCATCTTCATCAGCACCCGCTGTCAGGGCCCCCAGTTCCATGGAGCAGCGAAGCAAGGCGGCTGTTTTGGCACCGATCATTTCAAGATACTCGGGCAGGGCAACCTCATCGCGTCGCTCAAAATCCATGTCCATGGCCTGCCCGTCACAGACAATACGAATGGCCTCCAGGAAACGCTGCATAAGCCGGGTGTTGACAGCATCGGAAAGACCCGCATGCGTTCCCTGGACAGTAAGCTGCTCCAAGGCCAGTACAAAAAGGACATCACCAGAGAGAATCGCCGTGGCGTCATCCCACTTTTCATGCACCGTTGCCATGCCGCGCCTTGTACCCGCATTGTCCATGATGTCATCGTGGAGCAGCGTGAAGTTATGCAGCATCTCGACAGCCCGTGCGGCAGGTATGGCATTTTCGGGTTTTCCCCCGCAGAGTCCCGCCGTGAGCAACAGCAGACGCGGACGCAGCCGCTTCCCTCCCATACCCATCACATAACGAACCGGATCGTAAAGGGAAGCCGGTTTTTCCGGAACGGGCAACGAACCGAAGGCGGATTCAAGAATAGCGTCAAGCTGTTTTCGGAGGTCTTGCAAAATCATGCAGGTTCAGGGTGAGGGTTTCGGGGAGCAAATATACAAAAAAGATTGGGTATCATCGACCCTGAACCCTCCGAAGATGAATCATATCAAGGTCTGTGGGACGTTCACATCCCAAAAGACACAAAATAGTACGAAAATCCTCTTCCCATTGACGGAACATGGCTTCCAGCCCGTCATAACCTCCATCCCGGATGGCTTTGATCACCGGCTGCGCCGTAGCAGCGATCACGGCACCCAGACAAAGGCTTTTGGCGATATCGACACTGCTGCGGATCCCGCCCGATGCAACAAGCTCACACCTGTCATGCACCAGCTCCCGCGATGCCAGCAAACATTCCACCGTGGGTATACCCCAATCGTCAGTGAAATGCCGCTCCAGGTCGCCATTGCGGATATTCTCAACTTTCCCCCAGCTCGTTCCGCCTGCCCCGGCAACATCAAAAGCGGACACCCCGCAATCCATCAGCTGTGATATTACGCTCTCGGAAAGCCCTGCTCCTGTTTCTTTGACGATAACCGGAACCTGCACATCATTGACCAGTGAGCGAATCCCCTCCCTGATCCCGCTGAACCTGCGATCGCCATGTTTCTGACGCAACTCCTGCAACGGATTCAGGTGAACGATGACCGCATCGGCCCGGATGGTGTCGACCAGCAGATCAATCTGCTCTTTTTCCATTCCGCCGGCAAGCTGCGCTCCGCCGATATTGGCCGCTATAAATGCCGATGGAGCCTCCTCACGTACAACAGAAAAACTGTTTCGGGTGGATGGGTCCTCGAGCATGGCACGCTGGCTCCCTACCCCAAAGGGCAGATTGTAGCGTTCACAGAATGCCGCGATGACGGCATTGACAGGGGTTGCCTCGTGATGCCCTCCGGTCATGGAAGAGATAAACAGCGGGAAACTGAACCACCGGTTCAGGAAACGGCTTTCGCAGGTGATTTCGTCAAAATCCACCTCGGGGAGCGCATCGTGTATGAAGTCGTATCGCTCAAATCCGGTTGTCTTTTCGTATCCGGCACCGCCGGCAGCTGTTATATCCAGGTGATCTTTTTTGCGTTTGCCTATTTCGTCCATTACGGTCGCTTGTTCCTCGTTGGATGGTAAACATGTCCGCCGGATCCGGTGAATCGCCCCCTCATCTCCGGTTGCCGGCAGTGGCCATTTCACTTTGCTGCCCGTGGAAAGACACGGTACCCGGGGCTGCTATGCTTTCCGGGAAGCGCGATATACCGGTACAAAAGAGCACGCTTCCCCGTACATCAGACGCTCAACGTAAGGTAACAGTTTCTGAGTAGCATATAAATAGGCAGACGGCGGCACTTCCACATCGGCACACCCCTTCAAAAGTATGCGCTTTCCACGGTATCGGGACCAGTCCTCGGCGTCCATCCCCTTTCGGAACCGCTCGAATGCGACATGCTTCGGCATCCCGAATACAACATCTTCTGCGTAACCGCGGGCATGGGCCGCAACGAGCATGTAAGCCCACGAAGCGACAATGGCATCCGCTGAGCAAAAAACGGCAACGGTCTTTCCGGAGTACCGGCTCCAGTCATGTTCTTCCAAAGCCTGCCGGAACTCCTTTTCGCGAAGGAGCAGCTCCATGTGCAGGTACTCCCTGAGATCGAAGGGCTCAATCCCGTCCGGGGAATACCATTGCTGAAGATCCAGGGTAATGAGCCCGGACCGGGCTACCTTGTTTTCAATTTCACTATGCTGCTCGGCCATGGAATTAAACTGAGAAAGATTCGCCGCACGAACAGGTTCGGCTGGCATTCGGGTTGATGAAATGGAATCCTTTGCCCTGCAACCCGTCGGAGTAATCAAGTTGTGTTCCCGCAAGGTAAAGGAAGCTGCGCATGTCAATGACCACCTTGAGGCCGTTCACTTCAAACTCCTGATCCTTTTTCTCTTCTGATGCCCCTTTTGCATCAAAATCAAGCTGGTAGGAAAGTCCGGAGCAGCCGCCCCCGACCACACCGATGCGCAGTGCCATTTTATCGTCAGCCCCTTTCGTGCTTCGAATTTGATTTATTCGCTTAAGAGCTTTTTCAGATATTGTGATTGCTGCCATGTTATAAAGATACTGCCGGAATATGCGGAATGACATCCGGGTCTGAAACGACCTGATGTGATGAACCTTGTGAAATGATGGGTTTGACCCCCCTATACCGATTGGATGCGAATATTGGGATCGATACGCTTGGCCATGCTTTCAATAGCATAAAGGGTACCGGTGGTGGCGGTCGGACAGGTACCGCAGGCACCCTGATAATGCACTTTCAGCACATCGTTCTCAAGGCTGATGACCTTGAGTCCACCCCCATCAGCCAACAGATATGGCCGTACCTGCTCGTCAAGCATCTTGTTGATCTCGACCAGTCGCGGGTCATCCGAATTCAGGGCTTCCTCGCTCACATTTACATTGGGATCATCGGTCTCCAGATGATCAACCGCCTCTGCCTCACGTATCGGGGGTGCCAGCTGCCGCAGCAAGGTGTTCCAGTCAATCCCCCCATCCTGGGTAATGGTTATATATCTATCGACATAATAAACCGAGATCACATGCGGAATCTGAAACAGCTCGGTCGCGAAAGGATCGGCTGTGGCTTCTTCCGGTGATTCATAGGAACGGGTGACACCGTTGGAAATGGGCTCCCTGAGCACAAACCGCATGGCGTCCGGGTTCGGGGTTCTTTCGATTTCGGCTATTTTTGGCATAACTTCAAATTTTCAGTGTTCTTATCAGGATGGTAAACGTTCGGTTTACGCCGGTAGTACAGTGCTGATCTATGTGGCGTTTTTTGTAACATCGTTTGTCTTGGTTTGCACAGGTACAGGTGCAACTGCTCTATTCCGTCGTGACTTTCTCCTTGCCTTTCAGCGCGGCATGCAACGTGTGCCAGCATAACGTGGCGCATTTGACACGGGCCGGAAGGTTCCTGACACCATAGAAAATCTTCAGGCGGCCCAGATCGTTTTGGTCGGTTTCCGGATCCAGCTTGCCCTGCGCCATATCATGAAACTGGTGGAACAGCTTGTCGATCTCATCAATGTGCCTGCCTTTGACAAAGGTGGTCATCATGGATGCTGACGCCTTCGAGATGGCACATCCGTCACCAACAAAGGAAATGTCGGTAACAACATTGTTCTCATCGATATTCAGAAAAATCTTGTATTTGTCGCCGCATAGTGGATTGTAACCAAGAGCTTGAAAGTCAGCCGGATCCAGGACACGATTGTTCCTCGGTGTCTTGTTATGGTCCAGCAGGACCTGCTGATACATTTGACTCAGTTTGTCATCCATTCCGATCATTCATTACCTGAACATTTCAATGGTTTTATGCAGCGCCGCCACAAGCTGGTCAATGTCTTCCTTGCGGTTGTACATCGCCATGGAAGCACGCGTTGTGGCCACAATGCCGAGTCGTTCCATCAGTGGCTGGGTGCAGTGGTGCCCGGTCCGGACCGCCACGCCTTCCAGATCCAGGATGGTGCCGATATCATGCGGATGGATTCCGTCAATCACAAACGACACCACCGATGACTTCTCCGGAGCTGTACCGATAATCCGCAACCCGTCAATCGATTGCAGCTGTTCCACAGCATATCGGAGCAGCTCCTGCTCCTTTTTGTGAATGGCTTCGTAGCCGACGGACATAATGTACTCTGCCGCCTTGCCCATCCCGATAGCACCGGAAATGTTGGGTGTCCCGGCTTCAAATTTATAGGGCAGATCGTTGTATAGCACCTCTTCAAACGAGACACTCAGGATCATGTCCCCGCCGCCCCGCCATGGCGGCATCTTTTCCAAATGTTCCTGCTTGCCGTAGAGGATGCCGATACCGGTCGGACCGTACATCTTGTGACCGGATGTTACATAGAAGTCGCAATCGATTTTCTGCACATCCACTTTCATGTGGGATACGGCCTGCGCACCGTCCACAAGCACCGGCACGCCCCGTTCATGTGCAATCCTGGTGATCTCGGCGACCGGATTGATCGTGCCAAGGGTATTGGATACATGAACGATTCCGACCAGACGCGTACGGTCGGTGATCATGGAAGCATAGGCCTCCATGTCCAGGACCCCGTCATCGCTGACCGGGATCACTTTCAGTTCCGCTCCTTTTTCATCACACAGCATCCGCCAGGGTACAATGTTGGAATGATGCTCCATCGTACTGATCAGGATCTCGTCCCCTTCGCGGATGTTGGCGCGGCCCCAGGACTGCATCACCAGGTTGATGGCGTCAGTTGCCCCGGAAGTGAAGATGATTTCCTTGGTGCTGCGGGCATTGACAAGCTCGCGGAGTGTTTCACGCGAACCTTCCATGGCTTCCGTTGCCTCCTGGCTGAGCAGGTGCACACCGCGGTGCACGTTGGCATGGTACCGGCTGTGGTACTCCGTGTGGGCACGCATCACCTGCTCCGGCATCTGGCTGGATGCCGCATTGTCCAGAAAAGCCAGCGGCTTGCCGTGGACTTGCCGGTTAAGGACCGGGAAGTCATCACGACACCGCTCGATATCAATGGATCCCGCCGCCATTTCCGCAGCGGATGCTTTAAGGGTTGCGAAACTGTCTGCCATCAGGCGAGTTCTTTGATGGATTTGCTTTCGCGTGTATATGCTTCCACTTCTTTGCTGAGCCGCTCCCGGATGGAGGGCACGGGAATGGAATCAATTACATCCAGTGCAAATCCGTAGGTTAGTATTTCTCTGGTCTGGGTTTCACGAAGCCCCCTGGTTTGGAGGTAGAACACCTCGTCCTTGTCCAGCTGGCCAATAGTGGCCCCGTGACTGCAGGAGACATCGTCGGCAAAGATCTCCAGCTGTGGCTTGGCATAGGCCATACCGGTGTTGGAGAGCTGCAGGTTCCGGTTTTCCTGGAATGCATCGGTTTTTTGAGCGTCCTGACGTACAAAGATCTTGCCGTTGAAGACCGACGTGCCATGTCCGTCAATGATGCACTTGTGCAGCTGGTGGCTGGTGCAGTTGGGCATGGTGTGATCCATCACACTGTGGGTATCGGAGAGCTGGTCTCCGTTGACCATAACCAGCCCGTCCAGCGTAGCATGGGTGTTTTCATCGGTCAGCACAGCCTTCACATCGCTGCGGGAAAGACGCGAACCAAGATGAACGGCATAGGATTTGTAATCGCTGTCGCGGCTGATATCAGCGGCAAGCCGGGAAATGTGGTACGCCTTCTTGCTGTCGCGCTGCAGCTTCACATGCGTCATGTGCGAGTTCTCGGCCAGGGCGATCTCGGATACCGTACAGTTGAAATACACATTGTCGCCCAGCCCGATGTGATCTTCCACAACCGTCATCTCACTGGACTGGCCACCCACGATCAGGCAACGCGGTGTCATCACATACTGCTCCGCCTCATCCGTGTTGATAAAGAGAAGCTGGATGGGATCGGCAATCTTGACGCCTTTGGGAACATAGATGAAAGCCCCGTCACGGAAAATGGCCGTATTGAACGGCACGAACGGATCATCCTCCCATCTGGCGTATTTGCCGAGATGATTCAGGGCAACTTCGTTTCCTTCCGCAAGCGCGTCAGCCAGGTTGGCTACGATAACACCTTCGGGCAGGCGGTCCGTCTTGGAAAGCTCCTCGCTGTACACCCCGTTGACAAAAGCGAGATGATGATACTCGGCCTCGGGGTAAATATATGCGGCAGCATCAGCCGGCACATTGGGCGAACCGATGCTTTGGGCTGGTACGAACGTCTCCTTGTTCAGCGATTTCAGGGAACAGTACTTCCACTCCTCATGCCTTGTGGTGGGAAGCTCCTTTCCGGAAATCTCCCTTGCCGCCTCTCGTTGAAGCCCGGCCACCTTCTCATTAACAGGTTTTGCCGCTTCAAAACGATCCAGGAGCCGGTCCAGGAAGAGCGTTTCTTTTGCAATGTCTGTCATTATTTTGCCTCTCCGTTTACTTCAGCGTTGGCAGTTACCCATTCGTATCCGTGCGCTTCCAGCTCAAGGGCAAGTTCCTTTCCACCAGACTTGTGGATACGGCCGTTGACCAGCACATGGACATGATCCGGGGTGATATAGTTGAGGATACGCTGATAGTGGGTCACCAGCAAAACGGCATTGTCCTTGCTGGCAAGCTTGTTGATCCCCTCCGATACGATGCGGAGCGCATCGATGTCAAGCCCGGAGTCGGTCTCGTCCAGCAGCGACAGTTTGGGATTGAGCACCGCCATCTGCAGGATTTCATTTCGTTTTTTCTCACCGCCGGAAAAGCCCACATTGACGTTTCTGTCCAGAAGCTTCTGATCCATTTCCACAAGCTTCAGCTTATCAATGATGAAATCTTCAAATTCCAGAGGATCCAGCGGCTCCAGGCCTTTTTCTTTCTGGATTTCGTTGTATGCCTCACGCATGAGCATGGAGTTGCTCACACCAGGGATTTCCACCGGGTACTGGAATGCCATGAATACACCCTTGCGGGCGCGCTCGTCGGGTTCCATCTCGATCAGGTCCTCCCCTTCATAGGTGATCTCACCCTGGGTCACTTCATAGGACGGATGTCCCGCGATGATCTTGGCCAGCGTGCTTTTGCCGCTGCCATTGGGACCCATGATGGCGTGCACCTCGCCCGCCTTGATTTCAAGATCGATACCTTTAAGGATTTCCGTTCCATCCACATTTGCGTGGAGATTTTTAATTGTCAGCATGTACGTATTATCGTTTTTGGATGTCGTTTACTATTGAGAAAAAAATGAATCAGGCATTGCCAAAGGCTTCAGCGGGCGGGTTGCGGATAGTGCCGCAATCCTGCACCACGGGCCGCTGGTCGGGGCCGCTCGTATAGCGGCCACGCCTGGGACCGAGCTTAGCCCACGCTGCCTTCGAGCTTGATGCCCAGAAGCTTGATCGCCTCGACGGCAAACTCCATCGGCAGTTCCTTGAAGACCTCCTTGCAGAACCCGTTGATGATCAGGGAAACCGCATCCTCTTCATCAAGACCTCGTTGCTGCAGATAGAAGATCTGGTCTTCACCGATCTTGGAGGTGGTGGCCTCGTGTTCCACGCTGG
>RECX01000178.1 GCA_007693825.1 Balneolaceae bacterium | reverse complement strand
GCCACCTGATCCTCAAAAGTTATGGACTGGCCCCACCGGCTGGATTCCGCTGATACGGCTGTCGCCAAACGGCTTCGGTCCGCTATCTGTCCGGCATAACTTACCTCCATCTCGCGCCTGTTGACAAAATCCCACCATCGGTATTCCCCTCCGAAACCCCAGGGCCATTTCTGGATGAAAATGACATCCTGGCCGAGCATGGACATGCTGGATTCAAATGACCGGTTGATGCCGTCAATGACCGTCACCATGGTGGTCACCATAACAATACCGATCACAATGCCAAAAGTGGTGAGCGCTGATCTCATCTTGTTGGTCCAGATTGAGAAAAGCGACAACCGGATACCTTCGATTATGCTTCGAAATACCATGTGTGCTGAAAGAAGTGAATGATGCTGGCTATCCGGAAGTCTACGTGATAAAATCCTTTTCGTTTCAAAAAATAAAACCTTTTCGTTTCAAAATAGCTCCATGAATAGCTTTTTGTATTTCGATGTGATCTTTGCTGCCTGCTGGAAGCCAGCTCTTAACCTGAATAATTCACAAAGTAGGTTTAAGGGCGGGAAAGCGTTTCACTCCATGCTTTTCATTCCTGAAGCAGTTCACCTCAATCCAGAACTCTTGCTTCCTCTATACGGTCGGCTTTGTGGAGGGCTTCGATCAGGTGTTCGCGGAGAATCTGGTTATTTCTGTTATTGCGATAGCGGCTCAGCCAGCGGTCGGCAATTTCATCGAGACGGCCGAATTCTTCGCTTATCCGAATCAGGCTGCGAAATGCTGGCGCATGTTCCGGATCTTCGGTCAGTACCCGCTCAAAGGATAGCGCGGCTTGATCATAATTTCCTTTTTTCCACCACACGTTGCCATAAGTCATGTGTACATCCTGTCCGCCCGCTCCAAGCTGAATGGCCTCTCTGATCTCTTCTATGGCTTCTTCATACTGACCGTGATGTGCCAGCAGGCGCCCCTT
Source organism: Balneolaceae bacterium (assembly GCA_007693825.1). GTDB lineage: Bacteria > Bacteroidota > Rhodothermia > Balneolales > Natronogracilivirgulaceae > SKNL01. The sequence goes on along the minus strand of RECX01000178.1, from coordinate 10,792 downwards.
TTGAAAGCTTAACAACGCGCTGCCGCTCCATTTTTCGGATAGTGAAGCAAACACCTTTAGTGCCTGATCAAAATCACGGGCGGCAGTCAGACGATCAAAAACCTGATCCATTTCCAAGACGACTTCTGAAAGTTCAGTTCTTGCATGGAACAAATCCGGCTGACCAGGCTCAAGGCGCTGCATATCCTGTTCAAGGATAGAACGGACTCTGTCCTGACGCCCCGCATACATGGCAAAAAGTCCGTCCAGCACCTCTTCTGCCAGCCCGAAGTCCTCTTCCTGCCGCAGCACCGCAGCCAGCCTTCGCCTCTGAGCAAACGGCTTATAATTTGTTTCAAGAGCCTGATCGAGGAGTTTAGTCCGGGCATCTGAGTCTGCTGTCAAATCGGTCAGTTTTATGATGAAGCGCCCGTCCCGGTGATCATCAAGATAGCTTTGATATCGCTCTGCGGCCATTTCGTTGCGTTTGAGATGTTCAAGCAACAAACCATGCTCCCTCTTGATCGCAGGCTCATCGGGCCATTTGTTTTCAAGGGTGATGTAGTAGTCCGAAGCAGCTTCGTACGATTCGCCGAAAACGAGCGCGTGAGCCGCCAGTCGCGCCAATCTGATGGAAGATTCCAAAGTCGCCAGTGAGTCGTATCGCTGGTGAGCCGTTTTGTAATCACGCTTCATCAAAAATGACCGCGTGTACTCTTCTGCAAGATGCCGATCATCCGGAAACTCTTTCACTTTCATTCCAAGCACCTGATGCATTCCGGCGAGATTCATCCGCTGTCGATTGATGTCAATAAGCGTCCGGTAAAACCGTCGTTCTTCGGGATAGGTCGCTATCATCTCCTGAAAAAACTCATTGGCTTTCACCGCCTGATTGGCGTTTAGCAAAGCCTGTCCGTAGGCAATAGCCCGATCGGTATCACCGGGGTTTTTCTGGTGAAGCTGCTGAAGTATTTTCACAGCCTCGGTTTCTCTGCCGCGTTCATTGGCAATTCTGACCTTCATTAGTAAAAGGTTATCGGCATCAGGAAACCGCTCTATCGCCTCATCAAGCACGTCTGATGCCTGATCAAACTGTCCCTGCTCGATCATGATGTAAGCGAGATTATTATGAACCGAAAGTGTGTCCGGTATATAGCGACGGGCATCACGAAATGATTCGATGGCCTGATCGTACTGTCTGTTTTGATACCGCATCCCTCCTAATTGCTCATGAAGCAGGCCAAGAGACCGATTAACCATAGCCAGATCGATACCATCTTTTCGATAATCAGGCTGCCTCATAATAAGCTGGCGGAGCTGCCTGAAGATCGGGAGAGCATCTTCCGGATTGATACGATACAGCGCGTCGGCACGTAAAGCCAGCAGTCGTGCATGGTTTGGAAAGCGGCTGGTGATTTCTTCCCCCTGCTCTGCAGCGGTTTCGTATTGCCCGGAACCAAGCAGGGCCGAAAAATAATACACGTGGGCTTCAGCATGATAGGGATCCTGCTCAATGGCACTTTCAAACGAATATACAGATGTTTCCACATCTCCCATTTCGAAAAGAGCAACACCTTCATTAAACCAGTAGTTAAACTGCTGGGCATAGACTTTTGATACATCAGCCGCAAACATGAATACGGATAAAAGAAGCGTTACAGCCAGAAAAGAGCGTAAAGAGAACAACATATTATGAAGTTAGAAATTCATGTCCATCCAGTTAATAATAGACAACTGGCAGGAGAACTTCACTCCGGACGGCATATTATATGTAACTTTCTATCGCGTGACCGCCTGTGTAGCCCGCGCTTCCCGCGCCCTTTGCCCGTTTTCATCTACCGGATAGACCCGGTACCACATTCCGGCTGTCCCCTGAGAATCCGTAAACGAAAGCTGCTGCAGATCCGCCTCTCCAACCGGTTCGTAACGACCCGTAGCAATACCTGCGCGGTAAATTTGGAATCCGGAGATATGCTCGGTTTCTCCACGAACCTGCCAGGATAGCATCACCCCTTCTTCCGTAGCGCGGGCCTGTACATTGTGGGCAGGAACCGGCGGATTAACGCGTCCGGTGACCAGGGCATCAGCCAGCATTTGCAGCGACTCGTTTCCGGCAGAGTCCACAGCGGCCACCCCATAGACGAAGGTGCGGTTCAGGGCTACATCTTCATCCCGGTAGAAGCGGTTTCCGCGTCGGGTGGTATGAAGCTCAATCAAGGAATCAGTTTCCACATCCGTGCGGTAGATGCGGTAATGGGTTACATCCCGCGATACCGAGGCATTCCAGTTTAGGCCCACACGACGGTTGGCCTGCATTTCAGCGGTTACCATGCCTGGTGGCTCAGGCGGGGTAATTACCGGAATCTGAATGCGCGTAAACAGGGTATCTGAGATATTTCCGCTTAGGTTCACCACGGCGACTCCATATTCATAGGTGGCACCTTCGGTGAAGCCTTCACCGGCCAATCCTAAATCGGTGAAAGCCAGTTCGTGGTGCTGGCCCGGGTTAAGTTGCGAATAGGTATTTCCAACCGGCGGATTGACCTGGCGTCGCAGAATCCGGTAGCTGCGCAGGTTCTGATACACATCACCTGGCTCCCAATTAAGCTGTACTGTTCCAACTTCCTCACTAAACCCGGCATTAAGTCCGATTACCGGCTCTGGAATGGTATAGTCGATCACCAGCACGGTTGCGTTGGTGCTGGGTTCACTTTCATTGCCGTTCTGATCCACCGCCGTTATCTGATACCGGTAATGCGTGCCCGGTTCGGTGGTTTCATCGATAAATGTTGTTTGTAGCGGTGGAAGCAGCTCTTCGGTAATACGTTCGGTTTGCTCTTCATCCGATAGGGCCCGATAGACGTGGTAACCGGCAATATCCACGGCTGTGCTCACATTCCAGGTGATCTCGGCCTGATAATCCCGGGTCATTCGCCCGCGAACCCCGCTTACCGTCGGAGGAGGAACATTATCGCCGATTTGCAGCCTCACCCGGTTGCTGGCCGGTGAGAACTGTCCCGAATAATCCACGGCCTCGACCCAGAACTCGTACTCGACGCCGGTCTCCGGCACTCTGAAATGCTGTTGGTAGTCGGTTTGACGAGAAAGACGCAGCGGCAATGTTGTTCCTGCGCGGCGGGGCTGCTGCCTGTCAACGCGCTGAAACCGGGGACGGAAGCTGATTACAAAGTCGGTATTCGCAGTTCCGAGCGCCGGATACCGCCAGCTCATGGTAACCTGACGCCCTTCATGGCTGACCTCAAGATTTTCGGGAGCGATGGGGCTAAATGGCCGCAGCATGGCTTCACCCGTAAAAGAAGTACCGACTTCATTATCCAGGTTGTCCATCAGCTCAAAGCGGTAGGTAACGCGTTGGTTAAGCGGAGCATCTTCATCCACAAACAAGTGCCCCATTTGTTGGGCCAGATCCGGCATCGCATACATAGCGATCATGGCCCGGTCGCTGGCTGACCGGAGCCTCAGAAATATCGTCTGCGGATCGTCCTGCTGGTCAAATCCTGACAGGTCATCAAACCGTGTGCCCAGGTTTTGCTGCAGCTGAAAACCATTCTGAACCGGAAAAACAGGCTCTGGAGTCAATTGTTCCCACTCACCGCCTTCAACGCTCCGATATACATGAAATCCATGAGATAAGGGTACAGGCATATCATGATAGATGAACGCCTTCCCATCGTCTCTGGCCATGATTTCGACATCGACATTGGAGCCCTGGCCCGTTGCCAACTGCGGCATATATACCAAAATTAATGCTGCAATGAGGGTGATGTTAATTTTTTTCATAATAAATAAACTGTCAGAAATCATTGAAAACCGATTTAAAAAGTGAGCGATCGTGATAAGCCGAAGTTAAAAGGCCCAACTAACTCCAACATAATATCCGATTCCTTGATATTATAGTTTATTGTTCTTGATAGGCCAGCTCCATTCCAAATTCTCACACGCACCCGCAAATCGGTCAGTTCATACATATCCGGCACAGCAGCAGTAGTGAACGATCTGCTGAATGAACCATGAACCGGTCCATACTGGCTTGTCGGAACGCTTCCGGATTGAATTGGGAAAATGGCCGGTGGTCTCATTATAAAGTAGTTGATTTCGGCAATACCAGATTCGGGGTCATGAATGTTATTGAGATTTACCGTAATCTTTCGCGAAGTTCCTCCCACAGTAACATTGATATTAGGTTGCAGCGGCGGAGTCGTATCCAGATTAAACGGCCCGGTTTCGCCCCGTTTAGAATAACTTCCTTTGGTATTTACTGACCTGAACTGGACATAGAGATCATCGCCTTCCGGCAGTCCACCCCTTGGGATACTTATATGTCTGGTAAATTGCTGTCCTTGAAATAAACTTTTCATAGATTTTTCAAGTCCCCACTCCAGATCAACTTCTGTACCCGACGGAAACGGGCGGTGCACTACTGGTTGCCCACCATCATAGCTTACAACCATATACTGAATTCCCACCACGTCAGATTCAGGATCATAAGGCACGCGATTTATATATAGTTTGATCGCGTTATCGGTCAGTTTTCCTTTCATAATTCCCAACTCAGGAGCTGTGTGGTCATACGCAATATGCGGGCCGGAAGTGGTAACATCACCTCTGTTGCCGGCATTATCAACTGCCCGAATATGCAGATAAACATCGTCATAGAAGTTTTTGAATACTTCATCATTGAAGTCACCGGTAATATGGAGTTCACCACCTTCATGAATCTGGTAGTCGCCAGCTGCAAAACGTCCTTCAGGTACGGTTGCCTCTTTACTCAGGACATATTCATAATGAGAAATACCAGATACTACATCTTCCGCACTTATATTATTGAAGAGAATTTCCGGTGGCCCGTATGGTGTAACCCATTGGTAAAAATGATCAATCGTCATTTCAAGTGGAGGAACAGAGGTAACCTTCTCGAAAAACTGTGGCCAATGCCAGCCGGGCTGCACGATTGACGGGGTGCTGATATCTGAATCTGGTGCAGAAGGGGGAGTCATATCCAGTATAAGCGGCCCTTCGGCTGTTGCCACCGGACTTAGTTGCTCCATTACGTTTTCGACGCGCGCACTGATAAAATAAGGTACACCTTCTTCGAAAGTCACAAAGCGTGATACGCCCTGCATTTGCTCCGCCGGGATCTGAGGAAGTACTTCCCTGTTTCCTTCAAGGCGGCTCCAGTCGAGCAGCTCAGTACCACCGGGAGTGGTTCCAATAGCATACTCAAACTTAGCGATTCCCACCTCGGGATCGTAACCATTTATCACCAGGTTAAACTGCTGATTTTCCTGGTTCGTATAGAATGTTGTTTGGCCGTCCTCAGTGTTGTAATTAAAGGTTTCCGATAGCAGAATTACAGGCGCTTCAGGCGGGTTGGTTTCTTCTGGTAATACTTCGCCCGGAGGAGATGTGCTTCCACCTGAACCAACGTCCACATCGAAATTTGCCCTGCGTATTGCCGTATTCCCGGCAGGTCCGCGTACTCGTACTCCAAAATTAATTTTGACTGTATTACTATTCAAATCAAGCTTTGCCGGATAGAGTGCAATCTCATTCCGTGTACCATTTGTGAGAAATCCATCCACACCCTGGGTTACATCCGTATCGCCGTCGGTAAAAGAACGATATTGGAAATTCGTGGCATGTTCAACCACTCCAATCGGGTGTGATGCTTCCCACTGAATATCCACTGTATTATAAAAATTACCCGGCTTTCTCTCAGGACTCACAACAATAGAGTTTATCTGTGGTGGAATTAGTCGATTACCCAGATTATTCCGTCTGCTGATATAGGTTTGTAAGGCAGGTGCACCCTCAAATATTTCGGTGTCGTCTCCTGCTGCAGTTCGCCATTCTATGTAGTTATCAGTCAGATTCCACAGAAGCGAAGTCATATTCGCTTTAATATTAAAAAACGCATCTAAGACATTGGTAAGGTTTTCGTGAGGCTCAATCAGTGCCTCTCTGTCGTTATCATAATTCGAAACAAGATCGGTATCAAGAGAGTTTAGCTGCCTGTCCGCATAGTTTTGAAGTCCGTTATTCGGCATTGTGTACCAGAAATTGGTATTTATATCGTTCAAACTGTTTGCGAGATCAGCCCGGGGCCGGTCGAACGGATAGGTTGCCATGCCTTCATATATATCAACAACCTCCCGATAATCAGAGTTACCAGGTGCCGGAAGTGGCAAACTGCCGGTCTCCCCATCACTCAACAGCAAGGCAATATGTGCACGTTGAGCCGTGGTTCTGGCAATACGCTCCAGGTTTTGCTGCTCCCATGGGGACGATACATTGATACTTGAGTCAAGAAATTCAAGCCTGAGTTCATTTATATCATTCATAACTCCAGATTCCATTTCCTGGAACTGTTGCCTGAGTCCCCGTGCCCACTCGGAATTTATATTCCGTTCATTTGCCATTGCCGCGTAGTATCGCTCAAAGTATTCATGCACAATACTGTAAAATCCGACGGTTTCAAGCAGTGTCCAGTCTCCTAAAATACCTGTGGACACTGTAACATTAACCAGTAAATTGTTCATCGCGTTAACATTACTTCGCACACCCTCGATACTTTCCCTGAACTGTATGTCCAGTTGCTCCATTTCAGCCTTGAGCGTTTCACCGGTTGCTGCCTGCTCCTGGGCTGCTGCATCGTTATAATGGAAACTAACCGACTGAGTCTGTCCGTCGAGAACAGCAGGCATCTGAACATCGCTGATCGGCGACTGACCAAAAGCTTCAGCAAACTGGTCGAATAACTCCTGGGAATCAGTCATCAACTCAATGGAGGTCATCAAATCTGCCTGGATTTGATCATTAGCTGAGCCAAACATTTGATTTAGATTATCTCTTAAATCAATCATTATGGCATATTCCTGACTCACAGTAAGATCATTATCCGGACGATCAGCTCCAAATATCTGCTGTGCGACCTGATTCAGATTGGATACATTCACACCGTGAATCCCCTCATTCGCCTCTATAGCGCTGGCCCAGGCCTGTCGTTGTCCATCAGGAATACCAAACAGTACTTCCCCGGCCAATATGTAGGTTTCCGCGTCCGGGATAATATCTTCCATAGGTGTTGGAGTCGTTGCTGCTTCAACGGCATCGTTCAACTCGGTTAAAAGCTGCTCAATCTGATCATCAAAATAATCGGCCATCTGTCGTGCCTGATCTATAATATCGTTGTGTTCCCCGGTTCCAAATCCACCGCTTATCCCGGTATCTGAAATTGATGCCCAGGCTGAAAGACATTTGTTTCCACTACTACCCGCACATCCCTGAAGAGCGGCAAATAGCTCAAACCCTGATGGATTTTTCGTAACGAAGGCGCCTGTTGCTGTCGCTGAGACGCAGAAAACAGCAAGACATGCACTCCCGCTAAATTCGGCAAAAGCCCCGAACGGCATGTTTGCATTTGGGTCGGTAACAACCCATACAATAACCTCTATTTGGGATTCGACATCAATCACCGGTACATCTACATTCAAATCAAGCATTAAATCAAAGTAAAATCCAGGCGGACCTATGGCTAGTGAGCTTTCACCGGTCAATACTCCTTCATAAACTGAAAAATGAGCACCACCGATAACTCCCCACACATTGTTATCATCCTCAGGATCACCGATTACGGTATAGAAATAATCAATTTCTCCGCCTCCTTCCATTACGTCTGGCACCTCAAAGTTTGCAATCCCCCCAAGCATTATGGAAGTAAGACCGCTCTCACTCCAGGTTGCGGAAGCATAGAGACCGGCTTCGGCAGTCGCGTTAGCAATTGATCCAGGACCATCAAGTGTATAGACGTAACCCCTCACATCCATATAAAAGGATTGATTGGTAATTTGTATGAATGTAGAACCGTCAACAATATAGGTCCCACCAGAACCTCCAATACCAACTCCCGCGTAAAGCATAATGGCAAAATCCACATTCCCCTCCGGCCGTGATACACTTGGATTTACAAGGTCATGGCCAAAATCGCTGAGTGCATTTTCCACCATTTTAAAGTCTGCTTCTTCAGCTTTGTAGAAGAAGCCTCCACCTGCTCCGGTCAGATCAATAATTCCAGGCACGATTGGGATACCCGGATTAGCGCTCACACCAACAAACAAACCATAACTGACCTGCCCGCCAATGTTTGAAAATTTCCCGGCAACAACGGCACCGGCTGAAACACCACCGGCATTCATGTTACCGGTTGCTGCTGCGCGCAGTAAGATTTCACCACCGACATTCACATATTCAATTCCCGCTGTCATGCTGAAGATATCGTCCACGGAGATGTTGAATCCTTCTACCACAAGCGACATATCACCAAGCGACATATCAACCGCGGATGTCCGGTAGAAAAATACGCTTTCAACACCTCCGCTAAAGCCACCTTCACTATTGCCGTCAGCATCGATAGAAAAATTGATTGCCGGGCCGCTATATTCCTCGGAAAAATCTTCTACCGGACAAGGTCCGAAACAAACCAGCTCGATAACATTGCTGACGGTTTTTGTAGAGGCCCCACTGTCTGCGGCACCGCGTAAATCCTGAGGATCCTGCTCATCGGTATCCGTTATCTTAATTTCAAATCCACTCTGATCTATCTCTCTGAGAAAAGGGCCTACTTCAATAGTAGCAATACCAGCAACTGAGATTGGTCCTACTTCAGAGATATTTCCCCAGTTACTTACACCTGTTTTATCTATCAACACACCTTCATATCCCAGTGATGCGCTCATAGCTTCCAAATTGATATCGGCTGTACCGGACAGCTCAATCAGGAAAGCTTCCTGGTCCGAGCTGGTTATATCAGCCGACAGACTGAGCATGAAAAAGCTGACTCCGACATCGAAATTGGCATTTCCGGTTACGTTATAGGAGATTTGAACCCCCGTTTCCTGAGTGTAGCTGACACCAATTCCCGGTTCATTCACAAAGTTGGAATCATCACCAAAGAAAATGACATCTTTCATCTCGCCTTCGCCTTTATTCACAGCTACCACAGCATTGGCAAAAAGCCCTGCGCTTTGCGCGTTAAAGGGATCGAGATCGGCACGAAGACGGGTCAGTCGTACCTCCCCAAACTCGCCCAGTGCCAGTTTGGCTTCCTCCTGGTTTGGGGTGATGATCAGTCCATCACTATCAACGATAATTTCACCACTTTCGGAACGGTAGATTTCAAGTAGCAGCGTACTATCTTCGGCGTAATCATCAAATGGCTCAGGAATTTTTACCCCGATTTCGCTGGTAAGGCGCATTCCCGACCCGAATGCAAGCGTCAGCGACTGAAGGGTTACATATTCACCGGCCAGCTGTATATTTGAAATACTGGCTTCACCGAGGCTGAACCCGCCATCTGTGGATAGCATCAGGCCCTCAAAATCAATATCTCGTTCCAGAAATTCAATCGAACCATCAGACATCACCGCCAGATTACGCCCCGATAGAGTAATTGACGGGTCTTGCAGCACAATGATGAGCGCGCTATCAAACAGATTCAGATGTTGATCATCCAGTTCACCAATGGCCTCTCCGAGCGCAAAATGCAGTGAGGGGTTGGATCTCCAGCTATTGACTCCGACCTCAAGGTCTTTGATCGTAAGCAGCATGGGCTCTCCCAGTATTTCTTCAAAATCAACCATACCATTCATGATGACCCTGAAATCCGAGTCATCGGCATGAATGCGAAACGGATCCTCTCCGTCGAGCGTAAGTTTGGCCTGACCAAGGCGGATATCCTGAAGTGCATCGCCCGGATTCAGGCTGAAATCCCATGAGTCTTCCTCCCATACAGCGTAGAAAAAGATCGGATCGTCACCTTCTTCCAGTACCAGACTGCTGAATATAGTTCCCGAAAAGCGCACCGCATTGGATCCAAAGGTCGCTTCGATGCCCATCAGGGACGCGGCGAAATTATCATCAATATCACCCTCCAGATTTCCTGAGGTTGAGTAGGTGTACAGCGGATCGGCTTCAGGATCGAAGGTTGTTGAAAAGTTACCGGCTTCAAATGAACCAGATTCTATACCAGAAGATGTCAGCGTTGCCATTACCTGAGCCTCGTGATCTCCAAAGACGGCCGGCAGGTCAAAGCCAAGCCCGAGCGTCAGTTTGACGCCATCGTCAGTGTCAAGCTCAAGAGCGCTGAGCCGTACCGGAAGATTCAACCTGCCTTCAAGAGACGACTCGGTCTGAAGTGAGAGGCTGCCGCCGGTAACGTTATAGACATCATCTGTGGTTAGGGTGAAGCTAACCTGAATTTCAAAGGCTTCGCCCTGATTGTCGGGCAGCGCCGGGATAACGAGCGGAAGATATCCGTCGTCGGTGCTCAGAACATAGCCGGTTCCTTCGGATTCGATACTGACCAGCGGATTTCCTTCATCATCCTTAATCTTAAGATAGGCGATTTCTTCCGACGGCAGCATGATTCGGTCGGGCAGCAGCGCGATCAGGCCTCCGCCGATCGTAAATCCATTCACATCAAGAATAGCCAGCGGCTCTTCGGCTTCGTCCCCATCCTGATCCCAGTAAAATTCAGCCCGGCCGTTGGTCACCCGAAAAGCGGTGATGCTCATGGAGAAATTATCAACCATTTCCACCCGGAGATTGCTGTACGATTCACCTTCGTAAACCAGCGTGCCTTGAGAAGCTCCGGAAAAGCCCAGGCCATTGGCATCGAGGATAACAGCGGCATTGGTATCGAAGCGCAATACGTTGGAATCCGGAATCGGGGTATCGGTTGGCACCAGATCAATCCGGGGCGATGAGATAGGAATTTGTACCGCAAAACCCGCAT
>RECX01000134.1 GCA_007693825.1 Balneolaceae bacterium | reverse complement strand
CCTCATCGTCCAGCTCAATGCGCCGGATGCGCACCCCGGGGGCCAGCCGCACCGGATCCTGCGTCTCATAGATATCGGCCACCATCTCCATGACCGCCTCGCGCAGGTCCACCTCGCGCGGATCCACCGGTTCGGGCTCGGGAGTGACCACCGGCTCGGGCGTGCGGCACGACTGCACCAGCACCATCAGTGCAAAAACCAGCAGGATTTTCATCCGGGTGGATGCGGGATGTTGCCCGGACAGAATCCGCCGGTTGAATACGGTTTGCCGGTTGGATGCGGTTTGCCGGGTGGATGCGGTTTGGCGCCCTGGCGACAAGGCAGCCGAAATGCGCGTTTTCAACATTACTGGTGCGATGGAAATGAGGGATGAAAGATGCTTCATTGGAAAAGGGGAAAAACTTATAAAAGTGAAAAATATTACCGGAGTGGCTTTTCAAACCGCCAGAACACGCGGTCGACCCGGGCGCCGGCATGGTGCGCATAGAACGGAATGGGGCCCACCCATGGGATGATCGCCTTTTTGTTGCCTTCTTGTTTGAGGTCGCGCAGGCACCGCTTGAGCAGCACCTCCCCGATCCCCTTGCCACGGGCAGCACTGGAAGTGCCCATCGGTCCGAACCAGCCGGTGCCGACATTGTTGCCGTTATAGGCCGAGAACCCGCGGATGGTGTCGTTGATTTCCGCGACGTGCACCGCTACGGGATCGCGCCGGTAGGCCATCGCCACTTCGTGCCGCCACAGGGCAAACTCATCGTCGATGAAGCGGAGCAGTTCCACGCGGTCCTCCTCGCTTGCCCGCCGTATACGGATCCCCTCCTTAGCCAGTTTGTGCTCCATCACCGTTGTATCCCAGTCGCTGAAGTCCAGATCGGCAATCAGGTTGGTGGTGTCGTCAAAGCGCTCGAAGCCCATCCTCCAGGCAAAACAGAGCGCCTCGGTGTACCGCGGATCGATGCCGGGCTGAAAGTAGTTCAGCGGCACGTCAAAAATGCGCACTTTTTGTGCGCCGGCTTTGCGGAATATCGTCTCCAGCCGTTCGTACATCTGCCGGGCCAGGCCCGATTTCCGGTTGTCCGACGCCACGGCCATCAGCTTGAGGTAACCGATCCGCTCGCCGCGCACATCCCGGGTCACACCCTGCATGAAGCCGGTGATGGCACCCTCCTTTTCGGATACCAGCACCATGTCGCGGCTGAAATGGGGATCCTCGTATAGTTTTTCCTTCAGCAGGTCCGGTGTGATGGTGTCGTGGACCAGCGCGTCGCGCAACAATTTCAGGACGGTGTCAAAGTCCTCATCCCTGTAAGTTCTGATCATAGATAAGGTTTCGCTTTAGATGACAATGGTGAGATGATCACGGATGGATGATCATGGATGGATAATCGCGTTAAGATGGCCAAGATGAGATGGCCTGATTTGGATGATCACGTATGGATACTCGTGTTACGATGACCACGGCCGGATGATCATCCTGAAAATAGGGTCTTTTTGTGAGATTCTCATTAATCGTTCAGCAATTCCTCCACCGCCGCCTCCATCTGCGCGTATTCCAGATAGCCGGGAGCGTAGAAGCGGATGTTGCGTCCGCCATCGAGGATGTAGGTGGTGGGAATGACGCTGAGCGGACCGTATTTCTCCTGGACGCGTCCGTCGTCGACCGGCGTAGGGTAGTTGACCCCGAAAGATTGTGCGAAATCAGCGACTTTCTGCCGGGCGCCGTTTTCATCCAGGGAGACCCCGATGACCTGCACGCCCCGGTCGCCATACTCCTCCTGAAGCCGGATCAGTGCCGGAACCTCGTCGCGACACGGCGGACACCAGGTGGCCCACAGATTCAGCACGATGATCCGGCCCTCGTAGTCGCTTAGCCGCAACCGGCTTCCATCCAGATCCTCCAACTCGAAATCCGGTCCCTGGTACACTCTTGTGGCGGGAAACAGTTCCGCCGGACGCCATGTCGGTTGACCCGTGTCCGGGTGTGGATCGGGCTCCGTAATGGTATCATTTCCCGGAGTGAGTCCCGTCACCTCGGCCGTATCGGGCAACTCCGGGACATATGCCTGCGGCTCCTCAACGTGTCCGTTCTGGTCCGGAGCATGTTCCTGTCCATCCGGGGTGTGTTCCTGCCCATCCGGAGCGAGTCCAAACGGATCGGTCAGCCATGCGATCACGATGAGGGCGATCACCAGCCCGATCACCCCTGTCCAAAACACACTTTTTTTGTCCATAAATGCGCGTATTTTTGTGATTGCTTTGATGCCATTGCGATGGCGTGGTTCCCGGTTGCCGACAGCCGGGCCGGAAATCCGCGCCTCCATTCATCCATGATACAAATACCAGGGATTAACCGGTATGCTGACTGCCCGCAATCTTGCCAGGTATATTGATGGCCGCCCGATCTGGTCGGGGCTCTCCTTCTCGATAAGCAACGGCGAGCGGGTGGCGCTGCGCGGACCCTCAGGTTCCGGCAAAACGCTGCTAATGCGCGCCCTGGTGGGACTCGATGCGCTGGACGAGGGTGATGTCCTGTACCGCGACCAACACCTGGATGAGTGGGACATTCCTGAATACCGGCGGCTGGTCCGGTACATCCCGCAGGATGCCGCATTCCTGTCGGGCACCGTGCAGCAGAGCATCGAGCAGTTTTTTACGTTCCGGGCAAACCGCGATCTGGAGCTGGACACGGCCGGGCTGGAGCGATTTCTCGGAATCCTCAACCTTCCGGAATCTTTCCTTGGCAAGACGGCGGACCATCTCTCCGGCGGGGAGAAACAGATGGTGGCCATAATGCGCTCATTGCTGCTCGGTCCGGAGGTCCTGCTGCTGGATGAGCCCACATCCAACCTGGACGAAGCCATGGTTACCCGCGTGGAAGCGCTGGTGGATGTGTGGATGGATGGCGATCCGGAGCGGCGGTTGGTCTGGACCAGCCACGATACCCGCCAGCTCGACCGGATGACGACCCGGACTATCCGGCTGGATCCATCATCCAAAAAACAGCTGGTGGAAAGCAGTTGACTACAGGCTCATGCCTGCAACCTGACCTGAGAAACCTTGGAAAACACCTCATATATCGTTATTGGCAACTGGCAGCTTGCACTTGCGGCGGCGCTACTCATAGTGAATATCGGCCTGTCGGTGGTGCTGAGGCTGGGGCTTGGCCGCGACCTGATTGTGGGGGCGGTGCGCATGACGGTGCAGCTGGCCCTGGTGGGGCTGGTCCTGGAGTGGATTTTCGAGACACGCCAGCCGCTGCTGATCCTTTTGATGGCCCTGATCATGGCCGGACTTGCCGGGGTGGCCGCGGTGCAGCGCACCAAACGCCGTTTCCCGGGTGTCTACTGGAACAGCCTGGTGACCATAAGCGCCAGCGCTTTCCTGGTTACCGGGGCGGCTGTCACCGGTATTTTGCAGGTGGATCCGTGGTACGACCCCCAGTACCTGATCCCGCTGCTTGGCATGGTGCTCGGCAATGCGCTTACCGGCATTTCGCTGGGGCTGGACCGGATGATGGAAGGATGCGTGCGCAACCGTAACTGGATCGAGACGATGCTCTCGCACGGCGCCAGCCGATGGGAGGCCGCGCATGAGGAGATCCGCCAGGCGCTGCGGACCGGGATGATCCCCACGGTGAACGCCATGATGATCATGGGCATCGTGAGCCTTCCCGGGATGATGACCGGACAAATCCTCGCCGGCGCCGCCCCGCTGGATGCGGTCAGGTACCAGATGGTGATCATGTTCATGGTCGCTGCCTGCACCGCGCTGGCCACGCTGGGCGTGGTGCTGCTGGCCTACCGGATGCTGTTTTCTGCGGACCACCGGCTCATGAATTCGCGGATCCGGGAGAAGAAATAACGCGGGCAGACCTGCCTTTTATTCACTCCTTGGGCACGTCCAGCTCGTGGACCAGCTCGTCGCATTCTCTCTCCACTTTGGCTATGCGGGCTTCGGAGAGACCCAGTTCGCGCAGAAGACCTGTTTCATCCGGAACTGTGCGGCACAACACCACTCCCTTTTCCAGCAGAAATTCCTTTTCCTTGCGGTTCAGGCTGCTCAGACAGGTCACGGGATGGAGTCCCGCCAGGCCGATCCGGTTTTTCAGGCTGCTTTTACCCGGATAGTCCCAGCCCAGCATGACCAGTCCGGAGCAGGTTCCGTAACTGATGGCATCGTCGGTGAAACGCGTATTGGTGACGATCCATCCCTCATAATCGGTGAAATGTTTGCTGTTGGAGTTGCGCGACATCTCCACATCACGGAAGCGGGAATGGATGTAGAGCGGCACTTTGACGTCGCATTTGACGCCCGGACGGTTATGGAATTTGCACTCGACCAGGATCAGCTTGCTGTTTTTCTCCGCCAGCACGTCAATTTCATGGCTCACGCACCTGCCTTCCACAACCACGCCTACCTCCGTTCGGAAGCCCTGATGCTCCAGGATGGCACCGACAAAATGCTCAAACGGGTACCCCGAAGGCCCCAGCTCCATGATCGCTTTCTTCAGCTTGTAACGAGCGGCTTTGGACCGCGACCGCTTGCGAAGCATGTCATACGCCTTGCGGTAGATCTTTCCGGTGGGGATGCCCTCGTAGAGGAGGTCGTGGACCTCATCCACCACGAAGTCGATCTGCGATTCGGTGGCGCCGGAGCGCTCCAGGGAGTTTCGGAGCTTTTCTTCCGAGAAGGGGACCTTCTCTCCGGATGCTTTTGTTATGCGTACACGTTGCCGGTTCATATGCAACCTGATTAAATTTTATCCTATATTCGTGCGTATCTTGCATCGACTGCCCGCAAGTTAGGACAACAGATCCATCCAGCCAAATACGATATGGCCGGATGCGGGACAGGCAGCAGACAGCAAACAGCAAACCGAAACACGAACCCAAGCCGATCGACATCCATGGCAAAAGACACCCGAACCTCGCTGACCGTTACGGTCTTCATCCTGCTGTTTCTCCTGAATGTGCTGCTGCAGATGCTGCTGTCCGGCGAGCCGCTCGGACGCCTGCTGGCCGAGGTGTTCACCACAGCGATGGGCTTATTCAACCTGATATCAGCCATCGTGCTCTGGTTCATCAACTACTTTTTCTCGCCGCTGGCCTTCTACCTTATGGGCATCGTCATCGCCCTGGAGTTCCTCGTGCTGCCGCTCATGGTGCGCTACCGGTATATCTCTTTCAAGCCCAATCTGTTCGTCTCGGTGCTCGGGGCGTTTTACATCTGGCTGGTGTTCCGGATCATGGGCGTGATTTTCGGGTAGCGGCCGAATCCACGAGGCAATAAAACATGCCCGGACCGCTTACGTTGCAACCGTATGGCACAACAGATCTGGAACATCCCTTCCCGCCCGCCGCACGATTTCTTCCTGTGCCTGGATGTGGATTCGTATTTCGACTACGAGCACGACCCGGAACAGATTTTTGAAAAGGGGTTCACCCGCTCCGTGCCGCTGCGCAACCGCGACATCCTGGTCACAATTTTCTTCAACGGGGATGCGGAAGCGCCCGAATTCACGGTCAAGGCCCATGAGTCGCTGTCAGGCAGCGAGCAGGCCGAGGCAGATGCGGTCCTGCGCCGGATCCTGGGGGCCGATCTGGACCTTGCCCCGTTTTACGAGCAGACAGCCGATGATCCGGTGCTTTCGCCCATGTTTCCGGAGCTTTACGGACTCAAACGGCTGAGCCGGGCAAACTTCTTTGAGGATGCGGTGAACCGGATCATCCAGACGCAGATCAAGCACAAACCGACGGCGCGCAAGATGGTCTACGAAGTGCGGAGTGCCTTCGGGACCCGGTTGGAATCGGATGGCGGGTTGGTGCCGGCATGGCCGCGTCCGGAACGGCTGATTACCGCGGATCCGGTCGCCATGAAGCGCCACGGCCTTTCGCTGCGCAAGGGGGAGTATCTTGTGGGGCTGGCGGAAGAGCTGCTGCACGGACATCTGGCAACATATGCGGCGCAGTCATCAGGTCCCCGGGATGTTCTCCAGGATGTGCACGAAGGCGGCTTCGAGGCCGAGGTGGAGCCGGATATCAACCGGACGCTGCAATCGATCGAATCCATGCCGCCCCGCGAGCTTTATGAGCTGCTCGTGTCGGTCCGCGGCATCGGTCCCACCACCGCGCAGGACCTGATCCTGTTCCGCAACCGGACCGACGGCTGGTTTGCCAGCCACATCGAACGCGGACGCGAGAAGGCCGTGAGGCGTTGGATCATCCTCTCCTACGGCGGCAACCCGGACCATACCAGCGAGGACGAGTTCCGGGAGATGACCCGCCGGTGGATCGGCTTCGAGGCCGCCGCACTGGAATTCCTCTACGTGAACTGGGTGCTTTCGGAAAAACAACAACGGCTCAACGAGTGAGTCACAGGCAATCCTTTCGGGCCGGGATGATTCGCCCGATACATGCACTTCGATGAATTACAATTAATTCCCGTTACTCAAACCTGTGCGGCCGTCGCTGCCTTTCTGTCGGGAACAGCTCGTTCAGATTGCCGTCCCATGCCCTGCCGTTCTTGACCACCATGAAAACGTTTTCCGAATTGCGGATGTCATCCAGCGGATTCATGTTCAGCACAACGAAATCGGCCAGCTTGCCCGGCTCAATGGAGCCCAGGTCATTGCCCAGGCCAAGGTATTCGGCGCCGTGGATGGTAGCCGCACGGAGCGCCTCGTGTTCGGTCATGCCGCCCTGGACGAACATCCACAATTCCCAGTGCGCAGCCAGTCCCTGCAACTGTCCGTGCGAGCCCAGCAGTACACGTCCGCCGGCACGCATCACCTGTCTTGCCGAGCGGGCCAGTTCGAAGTGGTAGAACTCTTCATCCGGCACTTTCATGCGCCGGCGCGCACGGGCGTCAATCACATGGCGCGGCACGAACTGCAACAGCCGGTAGTCCTCATACACATTGTATTTCTGGTACCAGTAGTTTTCGCCCCAGACACCTCCGTAGCCGACGACCAGCGTTGGCGTGTAGCCCACATTGGAAACCCCGAGCAGCGCCAGCATGTCATTGCGCAGCGGCGCCACGGGAATGGCGTGTTCGATGCCGGTGTGCCCGTCGATGATCATGGTGATGTTGTGCTGCAGCATGGACCCGCCTTCGGGATAGACATTCAGGCCGACCTCACGGGCCGCCTCAAGCACCCACTGCCGCTGGTCGCGCCGCGGCTGATTGTAGCTCTTGACCGAGGTCGCCCCCACTGCCTTGTGCCGCAGCAAATGGTAGCGCGCATCGTCCAGGCTCTCGATCTCCGCCTTGTTCGGATTCTCTGCACCATAAAGGACAAAACCGGTGGAATAGATGCGCGGACCGATCATCCTTCCGGCCCGGACCTGCTCGGCCAGGGCAAACACAGACTGCGTGCTGGCTGAAGGATCGTGCGTTGTCGTAATCCCGTAGGCCAGATTGGCTTCGTATTCCCAGAGCCGGTTCGGGGTGATGTCCAGCACCGAGTATCCCATATGCGCGTGCACGTCCACAATACCCGGCATGATTGTTTTGCCGAAGACATCAAATACACGGGCTCCGTCGGGAATGCGCACATCTTCAACGGGACCCACCTCCACAATCCTGTTGTCGCGCACCACAATGGAGCCGTTTTCGATGATTTCGTCGTTGTTCATCGTGATGATGCGGGCATTGCTGTACACCGTCACACCCTCAGGCCGGTCGGTCCTGAGTTCCAAACGCACCGGTATTACTTGTGGATTGTATGTTACATTTCCAACTTTCCAGTCATTTTGATTTTCTGGCTGCTCCACTACGGTTGTGTCCATCCGGAAGAGCGGACGCACTTCCTGCTTGTAAACGGCATTGCCGAGCGCAAATACCAGGTGCCGCGCATCGGCCGACCAGCTGATCCAGTCGCCGCCGTAGCGGGTGAGTTTACGGACGGGCAGCGACGTGCTGGACGCGGAGATTTCGAGCGGATCCCCACCGGCTCTCGGCATGGGTGTAACATAGATGTTGTGACGGTCCTTGAATGCGAGGAACCGGAAATCAGGCGAAAGCACAAGTTCCTCGGCCGTTTCGCTGACCACGTGGTGCATATGATCGGTTCCGTCCGGTTGGATGCTGGAAAGCCTGGTTTGTCTGCCCGCCGTCTCGAAATAGAAAAGACGCGATCCGTCGAAGCTCCACTGGATCCGCGGCATGCGCCGGTTGGATCCGCGATTTGCCGTTTCGGTCACATGGATTATTTCCCCGTTTGCAAGGTCAGCGATCATGATATTAAGGAAAAATTCCGAGCCCATGTTTTTGCCGCGGTTGACGATACCGCTTCCCTGGAGGAAGGCGACCCGGCTGCCATCCGGGGAGATGACCGGGTTGGCATACTGGTCGGGTGTGGATGTGATCTGACGGACGTCCCCCCTGCGGCCAATGCGAACCTTCTTGATGTGTCCGCCTTTTTCATCGTCCCATGTGGCATAAACCACAAACCTGCCGTCACGCGACACCGACGGAGCATATTCCAGGTGCTCCCTGGTTTCGGTCAGCCGCTCCGGCGTGCCATCCGGCAGCGACATGCGGTACAGATATCCGGCTGCCTGGAATATCAGATGCTCCTTGTCAGGAGTAAGCACCGGCCAGCGGATCACCCGAGCATCAAAACGCTCATCCGGCACCGGGAAGTCAAACAGCACCGCATCGGCGATCTTCTTGTTGACCGTGGCGTTGAACGGGATGTTTGTGACGTTACCATCCTCAAGAGAGATGCGATGAAGTTTTCCGTCAAAGCTGATTACAATTTGCAGATTATCCGGGGTCCATGCGAAAGCGGGATACACCCCGTGGATGGCCCAGGTTTCCTGCTGATCCTGATCCAGCCCGTCAAACAGCACGCGTTCACTGCCGGACTTTAGATCGCGGATCATGAGCACGGACCGGATGCCGATGCGCCGCACAAACGCCAGCTTGCGTCCGTCATGGGACGGGGTTGGACGCACTCCGCCACCGGCCGCCCGGGTTACCGGTTCAATGCGGCCGGTCTGGCGATCGAAGCGGTTGATCTGGAAAATGCCCTGGTGGACGTTTTTGTTGTAATCAAACGGTCCTGAAAAGCTGTAGTAGACCCAGCGACCGTCCGGAGAGACCGACGGTTCGTTCTGATCGGAAGTCCAGGTCTGTTTTTCGGTGAGTTGGAGGCCGCTTCCACCCTGCACATGGTACATCCAGATTTCTCCGGCGCCAAGAGACCGGGTGCCCGTGAAATGCTTGCGGACCACAAGATATTCACCGTCAGGCGTCCAGTAGGGTGAACTGAGCAGCCGGAACGACTCTTTTGTCACGGCACGGCGGTTGGCACCGTCCGCATCCATCAGCCAGATATTGTCGCCGCCGCCGCGATCACTGGTAAAGGCGATGGTTTTGCCATCCGGACTGTACCGCGGCTGCATGTCGAAGGCGGGTCCGCCCGAGAGCAGTTCTGTTTCACCGCCGTTGATGGAGACGCGGTAGATATCCCCCAGGAGTTCGAAAACGACATAATTTCCATCCGGACTCACATCCAGATTCATCCAGGTGCCCTCGTCGGTTTCAAAGCGGATATCACGCGTGGGCCACTCATCCCATTGCTGTCCCTCAACCTGCCAGGTCTGTGTGGCGTTGACAGCCTCCCTTTCGGGCTGCGCCATGGTATCACTTTGAGACCCCGTTGCTTCCAGTCCGGCGGGGATATGTATCACCAGTAAAAAAGCGATCAGTGCATTCATGTCAGAAATATTTAGGTCCGGTTACCGGTCAATAAATGGTATCAGGGCAAGATACAAAAAAATGTTTGCATGCCTAACCAGATGGGGCGCTGCGGCTCGTTTTCGCGTTTTGCGCATTCCGTTTCAGGTCGTATTTTTAGCGAAACCCTGATACACGCCATTTTATCCCCGGCATTCTGTACCTGGTATTATGTACCTGGTATTATGTATCCGGTATGAACAACCAAAACCCTCCGCTATGCTGGAAATTCAAAAACGGCTGAGTAACAGCTTCTATGCGCTGCTTGCCCTGCCTGCAACGGCCATGGGCTTTGGCCTTTCGATTCAAATCGCGGCGCTCAGCTGGCTGCTCACGTACCAGTATGGACTCGAAATATCCGATATCGGGCTTGTCTGGGCCACCGGTCCGATCGCCGGCATCCTGGGACAGGTTATCATCGGCATCATCAGCGACAAGGTATGGATATGGAACGGGCGCCGGCGAGCCTTTATCGTCATCGGCGGGGTGCTGGCTTCCCTGATGATCCTGGCGCTCCCGAACATCGGCGTGATTCAGGCGGGACTGGGGCTGGAAGGGGTCCTCGGCATTGCGATACTGATTTCGATGGTCCTGGATCTGTCCATCAATATCTCGTTCAACCCTACCAGGTCCATTATTGCGGATGTGACTCCGGAGGGACGTGAACGCACCAAGGGATACACGTGGATGCAGACCGTATCGGGCACTTTCGGCGTTCTTTCCTATGCGATCGGGGCCATTTTCGGAAACATCATCCTGCTCTATTTCGGTGTATTCCTGGTTTTTGCCTTCTCGGTGATCCCGCCGTTTTTTATTAAAGAACCGAAGTACCTGGGTCGCTATGGTGAAGACGATGACGCAATTGCGAAAGAACTGTCCGAAAGTGACGACATGCCGCAAAGCATCAGCGACGCCTCCCTTTCCCGCATCATGATCAGCATCCGTCCACTTTGGGGATTCCTGATGTACGGCATTTACGCCATCGTCAAGCGCCTGAGCGGATTTGAATTCCCCGGGTATTATTTCGAGATTTTCGCACTGATCGTCACCATCTACCTGATCGGCGAGACCCTGTTCAAGTCGGAAGAGGGCAAATCCAAAGAAGAAGCCGGTAAAATCGGTTTCCAGAAAGTGCTGGCGGCGCACTCCTTCTCATGGATTGGCGTACAGAGCATGTTCATCTACTTTTTCGCGTTTGTGTCCTACCAAATGCCGGAGCTTACCGACGTGGGCGTGGGCAGCGTGGTGAACTGGAGCTTCTTTTCGCTGAACCTGGTAGCCGCGATCATCCCGGTGCTGGCGCTCGGCCCGCTTGCCAACAGGTTCGGCCGGGTGCGCGTCCACGCCACGGCCCTGGTCATCATGGCCATAGGCTACACCCTCATCATATTCTTTGGACATTTCGGAATTGGTATTTACGACTTTAGATCGTCTGAAATATTTTACATTCCCATTTCGCTTTACCTCCTGATGATGATAGTCGGCATCGGCTGGGCGTCGATCATCAGCCTCCCGTTTGCCATCATGTCCCAGAAAATAGCCCAGAACCAGATGGGGCTCTACATGGGACTGTTCAACCTGTCGGTGGTCCTGCCCCAACTGGTTTCCAGCTTTGCCGTGGGGGATATCATGCAGGCCGTGGAAGACAAAACCATCCTGCTGAAGATCTGCGCGGTTACCTTGGCATTCTCGGCGGTGGCCTGGTTCCTGGTCTCCGAGCCGAAGGATGAGATGACGGAGAACCCTGCTCTGCTGGACGAAAAAATTGAAAAGAAGCTGGAAGGCTGACCGGTTGTCCCCCTATAAAAAAACCCGATACCCCGAACAGTTCGGGATACCGGGTTTTTTATTTCGGCTTTCAGTCGATGCTGAAAGACGGGCTTGCGGACGGACTTAGAAGCCCATGCCTCCACCCATGCCGCCCATGCCACCCATATCGGGAGCACCAGCGCCTTTGTCATCATTTTTCGAAGGCTTCTCGAAAACAACCGCCTCGGTGGTGAGCATCAGTCCGGCAACCGAAGCCGCATTTTCAAGTGCGGTGCGGGTCACTTTGGTCGGATCGATGACACCGGCCTTGGTCAGGTCTTCGTACACCTCGGTGCGTGCGTTGTATCCGAACGCG
>RECX01000098.1 GCA_007693825.1 Balneolaceae bacterium | reverse complement strand
AGTGTTTTTCAAATCCAAAATCCTCCGGATTCATCGCTACCAGTGTGGCGGCTATAAATCCCGGTACGTATCCCCGTGTTTCCCTGGGAAGGAAGGGATAGATTTCCCAGTAATTGCGAACTCCCCCCGCGCGCCGGACCGAGCTGAGCATCCGCCTGGTGCTGACGTTATAGTTTGCGAGCGCCAGATGCCAGTCGCCGTTCCAGTATTCGTGCAGGTCGCGCAGATGTCGGGCGGCGGCGCGGGTCGCTTTCACCGGGTCGCGGCGCTCGTCGATCCACCAGTTAACTTCCAATCCATATACGGAACCGGTGGCATAAATGAACTGCCACATTCCAACAGCACGTGCGTGGGAGCGCGCAGTGGGAACCAGGCCGCTTTCTATCATGGCGAGGTGCACAAGTTCTTCCGGCACATTCTCTTCCCGGAATATCTCTCTCATCATGGGGAAATAACGGGCCGATCGTTCGAGCCAGCGCTCCATGATCTCCGGGCGGCGCACCGTCAGGTAGGCAATGTGATTGTTCACCTGCTGATTGCGGATCAGCGGAACCTGCGTTTTCCCGATCTCAAGATTTTCCGGCAGCACGAACTTCTGCTTGTCAAACCAGTCCTCCTGCTCAGCCATCATCAGTTCGCGGTGGACCTGGAATATTTCTCCCTGCACATCAACGATAGAATCCGTAATGCCATAGAATTCCTGGTATTCGGTCATAACCGTACGGTAGAGTTCGGCAAACTGGCGGCTATTCCGCATCTCAGGATGATCATCCAGCAGTGTCTGGATGGCATGAAGCGCATCGGTGATGTAGTCCTCGGCTGATACCGGATCGGCATTGATCTGTGCTTCCAGAGAGAGCAGGTGGACCCGGTAGATATATGCAAGCCGCTGGAGCTGCTCTGCCGGCAGTCGCGCGTTCCCATTATTTTCATCCGTCAGCTTTTCACGCTCCAGGGGAAAGAAATGCGGTTCAGGTCGATACGGTACGCGCGTTTGCGCAAGCTCTGCACGGTCTACATGCAGCATAAGTGGTTCCACAGTTTGGAGTTCGATGCTTTTTGCGCGCTCCTGGGCGAAAACAGCCCCGTAGATAAATGTGACAGCAAACACTGTCAGCAGTATTCTGAAAATCATGATATTCTGCGTTATGGAACCCGGATGAATGACAGTAATTATGGAAGCGGTGACAGCAGATACGATGCTGCCGGACACATCGGATTAAATTACGGCAAAACTGTGACAATCGAAAGAATTTGTAGCATTTACCCCATTTCCGTCCAGCGCTGGACAATGGGCAGCCGGCGGCCAAACCCGAACGCCTTGGAACTGACCCGCAACCCCGGTGCCGCCTGCCTTCTCTTGTATTCGTTGCGATCCACCATCCGGATCACATCCCGTACCTGATCTGCGGAATAACCGGCTTTGATAATGGCCTCTGCCGGAAGCAGATCCTCGATATAGGCCTTGAGTATGCCATCGAGTATGTGATATTCGGGGAGGGAGTCGGTGTCTTTCTGGTCCGGCCGCAGTTCGGCGCTCGGCGGCTTCTCAATGGTGCTCTGCGGGATAACCTCTTTGTGATAGTATGACGCATTCAACCAGCGCGATATCCGGAAAACCTCGGTTTTATAGACATCCGACAGGATTGAAAGGCCCCCGGCCATATCCCCGTACAGCGTGCAGTAGCCGACCGCCAGTTCCGATTTGTTGCCGGTATTGAGCAGCATATGACCGAATTTGTTGGATACGGCCATCAGCAGGGCACCCCTGCTGCGGCTTTGGATGTTCTCTTCGGCTACACCGAATTCCGCATCCCCGAAAACAGGGGCAAGCGCTTCAAGAAATGAATCGTAAATGGATTTAATGGGCAGATTGTATATCCGGATTCCAAGATTCCTGGCAAGTATTTCCGAATCGGTGACACTTCCTTCGGTTGAATATTGGGAGGGCATGGTAATACCGAGCACCTGTTCCGGGCCAAGGGCTTCTTTAGCGATTACGGCTGTCAGTGCCGAATCGATCCCGCCGCTCAGGCCCAGCACAACGCGTCCGGGCATGCCGCTTTTTGACACATAGTCACGCAAGCCAAGGACCAATGCCTTGAAAATCCGCTCTTCGGTTCCGGGGAACGGTTTCAACGGGCGGATTGAGTCTGTCGTGCGTGTCTGGCCTGCGGGTTCCGGCGGACCCGATTCCGGCCAGTGGACATCGCCCTGGTCCTCTTCAAGCGTTGCCAGCCGCATCAGCACCTCACCATCCGCCGAAATCACCGAGCTGATACCGTCAAATACAAGTTCGGTGTTGGCCCCGACCTGGTTCGAGTAGAACACAGGGATACCGAGCCTTCTGGCGTGTCGCTGCAGCATGTCCTCACGCATCTCGGGTTTGCGTCGCGTGAAGGGCGAGGCCGAAATATTGATCAGCACCCCGGCACCCTGTTTTCGCAATTCTTCAGCCGGCTCGATATCGTAGGTATGGTAGTTGTACTCGTTCTGGTTGTTCCAGATGTCCTCGCAGATGGTGATGCCCCACTTTCTGCCCGCCCATTCGGTTACGTGGATCTCCTTGTTCGGCTCAAAATACCGGAACTCATCAAACACATCGTAGGTGGGCAGCAGGGTTTTGCGGACCACATCCACCGCCATTCCCAGGTGGGCAAGAATTGCGACGTTATAGATCGGCCGGCCTTGCGGAGCAGGGTTTTTTCCGATGCTTCCGAAAAGCAGAGCGGTGTTGCCGGTCGCTTTGACCAGCTGCTCATTCAGCGCAAACAATGCGTTCTGGAAGGATTTACGCTCCAGAAGATCCATTGGCGGATAGCCGCAGGTCACCAGTTCGGGCAGGACAATCAGATCCATCCCGTCACGTTCTGCCTCCCGGAGTGCTTTGAGCACGAGCGCTCCGTTTCCCGGGATATCGCCGACGGTTACATTGATTTGCTGAATCCGGATGTTCATATCGCTCTGCATCTGATGTTCATATCGCTCTGAATCTGTGACTGGTCTGTTTGGTTTTCTGCCGATTTTACCGCAGGCAAACCGCGCATTTATGGAAAACAGCCATTATATTTATGATATGGTGGAAATAACCATTCGTTGATTGCTCCCGTTCAAAAATACCGCTGATAAAACAACGGTCAAAATGCATGGAAGAAAAAGTAGCAGATGAAAGAAACCGGATTGGGAATATCACGGTGCTGCGTGACAGTTTTGATCATCTGGATGCGGTCCTGGATCTGAACCGCCGTGTTTTCAGTGAGGATCGTCTTATCAACCGCCTGGACCATGAGCCGCTCATCTTCCTTACGGCACATTGCAACGGCCGCCTGGCCGGATTCAAAATCGGGTACGCATTGAACCGGCGGGTTTTCTATTCCGCGAAAAGCGCCACCGACCCCGCTTTCCGCAATCGTGGCGTGTCACGGATTCTGATGGATGCCATGATCCATGACGCCATTCTGCTCGGCTTCCGTGAAATGCAGTATGACACCTTTCCTGCGCTCTATCCCGGCATGATCGTGGTTGGCCTCAAATACGGATTTCGTATCAAGAGCTTGCACTGGAATCCGGATTACGGCGATTTCCAGGTCCGTCTCGCCCGACAGCTGCAAAATTGGCAATCTCAACCGGGAGCCCGGGATGAGTTTTATGAGTCTCAGATAAGCTTAAGGTGCCTCAGATAAGCTTCTGAGTCTCAGATTAATTCCAGGTGCCTCGGATGAATTTTGGGTGTCTCAGATAAGTTTCTGGAGTCTCAGATGAATTTCGGGACTATCAGACCCGGCTTCTTCCGCAAATCTTCAGCGAATCCTTTTCTCAGGTATGCGGGATGGATATCGTCCCGGTCAAGCGTCTCCAAAGGCAGAAACGACACATCCCTGATAATCTGATCGGCATCGGAATATTCGGGATCACTGCCGGTACGCAGCGTCCCTCCGGCTTTTTCGCAGAGGAAATAGAATTCCATGGCGTGAACATCGTCGTGAATCACCTCATTGAGGTACCATAGCGGACCCGGAGTGACCTGTATCCCCGTCTCCTCAAGCATCTCGCGCTGCAGTGTTGCTGTGAGGGGCTCTCCGAACTGAACACCGCCGCCAGGCGGCATCCATATCAACCGGCCTGCGACCGGCGACATCAGGTGCACCATCAGAAGCGAGCGGTCCTGCACCAGCAACCCGTTCACCCGGATTCTCACGGTATTTCTGAAAGAGCCTGCATCCACCATGTCAAACCGGGCTTTCCTGCCTTTTCCCCCCGGGATGTTCCACCAGGCGGTTTTCATTGGCGTACTTCAGGGCAGCCGCTACAAAATTAACAAAAAGCGGGTGCGGTCTGTCGACCGTGCTCTTGAGTTCCGGATGGAATTGCACCCCGACAAACCAGGGGTGGTCTTCCGCTTCGACGATTTCGACCAGGTCGCGTTCCGGATTTATCCCGGTCACGCGAAGTCCATGCGATGCAAGGTCATCGCGGTACTTGTTGTTCAGTTCATACCGGTGCCGGTGCCGTTCGCTTATGAGTGATTCGCCGTAGGCCCTGGCCGTGTGGGATCCCTCCTCGAGCGAGCAGTCATAGGCACCCAGTCTCATGGTTCCGCCCTTGTCATTGATATTTTTCTGCTCCAGCATCAGGTCCACTATGGGATACGGGGTCTCCGCATCAAATTCCGTGCTGTTGGCACCATCCATCCCGCAGACATTGCGGGCATATTCTATCACGGCACACTGCATGCCCAGACAGATACCTAAAAACGGCAGTTTCTCCTTTCTGGCATGGGTAATGGCGGCAAGCTTGCCATCGATTCCCCTGCCGCCGAAACCCGGGGCAACCAGAACACCGGACACCCCTTTGAGTTGCGACTCCAAATTCTCCGCGGTGAGATGATCCGATGAAACCCAGGCAATTTCCACTTCGCAACTGTTCACGGCACCGGCATGGCGGAACGATTCCACAATCGACATGTACGCATCCTGGTGGTCGACATACTTGCCGACCAATGCAATGCGGATACGGTGATCGGGATGGGAAACGGCATCCACAAAGCGGATCCAGCTGGTCAGATCCGGTTCATCTGCCTGTATCTGCAGTTTCCGGATCACCCTCTGGTCCAGCCCTTCCTCTTTCATGAGCAGCGGAACTTCGTAGATGGAGCGCGCATCCAGGGATGCGGTCACATCCTCAATTTCGACGTTGCAGAACTGTGCGATTTTGCGGCGGATGCCATGGTCGAGCGGGACTTCGGCGCGACAGACAAGCATGTCGGGCTGCATGCCAAGCTCATAGATGGTCTTCACCGAGTGCTGTGTCGGTTTTGTCTTGAGCTCACCGGCGGCCTTGAGGTATGGAACCAGGGTGAGGTGTATGGAAAGGGTATTCAGGCGACCGACATCGTAGCGGAGCTGGCGCATGGCCTCGATATAGGGCAGGCCCTCGATATCGCCCACGGTACCGCCGATTTCCACAATCACAATATCGTACTTTCCGGAATCACCGATCGCTTTTACGCGTGATTTTATCTCATCGGTGATGTGCGGGATCACCTGCACGGTCTGTCCGAGGTAGGCCCC
This sequence comes from Balneolaceae bacterium, assembly GCA_007693825.1. GTDB lineage: Bacteria > Bacteroidota > Rhodothermia > Balneolales > Natronogracilivirgulaceae > SKNL01. The sequence goes on along the minus strand of RECX01000098.1, from coordinate 6,472 downwards.
CTGCCGCTCTTTTGTGATCACGTCGTAGTAGATCCGGCCCGTGGTGACGTTGTTGTCCTGCGAAGTGGGGATACCCAGAAACCGCTCGTAGTGTCCCAGATCGAGATCCGTCTCGGCGCCGTCATCGGTGACGTAGACCTCCCCGTGCTCGTAGGGATTCATGGTTCCCGGATCCACGTTGATGTAGGGATCGAGTTTCTGAATGGTGACCCGAAGGCCGCGGGTGGCGAGTAACAGTCCCAGGGAAGAACAGATAATACCCTTTCCGAGAGAGGACGTAACTCCCCCGGTAACAAAAATATATTTCGGCTCCATCGGTTAGGTGCAAGCTAGGTGAAAGGTTGCAGCAAAATAGCAGGTTTCACCGGGGGTATCAAATGAAAATTTACCGATCAGGAATCCCGCCTGACAGAAGCCTGGTCCGACTCGACATACGATATGGCATCATCGATCTGTTTCCTCTGCCAGGAAATGGAGACCAGGTTCAGGACAAATACGGCAGCCAGCAGCCAGAAAATCCACGATGGCAGTTCGGTAATTCCGCTGAAGAACCAGTATCCAAAAAACACGAGGGCGAGAATATTGATGGCGGTGATGTAGAAAAATCGTTTTTTCCGGTGCATCAGTATCTGCAGCACTTCGTTTTTCGGCTTGTCATGGCGGTCCTTGCCCACGTTATAGTCCAGCACGGTCTCAATTCTGGCGATATCTTCCTTTCTGAACGTCACAGGCGGCATCAGTTTTTATCTCGCAGGGATCGCATGATCGCATCCCTGACCAGATTGTCAACACTTTTACGTTCCTTTATGGCATCGTACAGCATCCATACCCCGGCCATGACCGCCATGCTGCCGCTCATGCTCATGAGCGAGGCGAACCAGAGGTTGGAAATCATGTTCAGCATCACCAGGCTGACAGACAGCAGTCCAAACGTGATCATCAGCAGGGCAAAGCCGGCGTGGAACGGATGGACACCCTTCCATCCGCGATTGTTTCCGGATTCCTGATGCCATGTCAGGTCACGCACCCGTTTTCGCCGGAAGAGGTCATGGCCTCCTTCCCTGGCAAGCCTGGAGGATGCGGGTGTGCCCGGTTTCCCGTAACGACCATGATTTTTGGATTTTCCGGCCATTGGTACGTGCTTCAGTATGATTATCTTATCCTGGGGTTGACAAGGTTGATCCTTGCGGTCTGTTGCCTTGCGACCCTCAACGGTACTAACAATATCCATAACTTTCAAATCCCGGAAATCGATCCATGGAGCCGGACAGTTACATATACGGGCGCAATGCCGTGCTTGAATATCTGGAGCACAAACCTGAGCACATCAGCAAGATCTATCTGAAGCAGCAGCTTCAGGGCAGGCCGGTCCGTGATGTGGAGCAGCTGGCATCCCAAAACCGCATCCCGGTGCAGCGTGTACCCGGCAGGAAACTGGCCGATATGGTCGGACCTGTCAACGACCAGGGCATCGTGGCGGCCATCACACCGGCCAGCTACGTAGAGCTTGAGGATTGGCTGGAGGATGCGGATATCGCACGCAACCCGGTGATCCTGGCCCTGGACGAAATCGAGGATCCGCACAATTTCGGTGCGGTGGTACGCACGGCGCTGGCCTGCGGGGTGGATGCGGTCATGGTCTCCAAACACCGTCAGGCGACGATTTCCGGCGGTGTCATGAAGGCCTCTGCCGGTGCCATACTGCGCATGCCGGTCATCCGCGTGGTCAATCTCAACCAGGCGCTGCTGAAACTGAAGGATGCCGGGTTCTGGATATGCGGAACCGATATGGAAGGCAGCCGGGATTTCCGGCAGCAGGACTACCGCATGCCTCTCGTCGTGATACTGGGCAGCGAGGAGAAAGGCATCCGCAAGAAGACACGGGAGCACTGCGACATGCTGGTGCACATCCCCATGAAAAATAAAGTTGAGTCGCTGAATGCCTCGGTCAGCGGGGCGCTGATCTGCTATGAGATCCTACGGCATCGGGAGCCGGAACCAGAATGAGCGCGGATCCGCATCCTCCGGGTCTACACCATGCGCGGCCTTCATCTTGCCCAGCGCGATATTCACGAACATCAGCGCGTATCCACCCGGTTTAAGGATCCCCTGGCTGGGGGCAATCTGTTCCTTGATGGAAATCGGACCGGAAAATGCCTCCATGAGCGTCCCGGTAAATGTCGGCTTTGGGGCAAAAAACCGGAACATGAGTCCGCCCGCCTCTTCCGAAATCCGGATGCGAAGCGATTCGTTATTGGGTGCCATGCCGATGAAAAGCGTCAGGAGATTGTCCATGATGAGGGTCATCACTTCCTGATCGGCATGACAGGTTTCCCGGGCGGTATCGTATGACACATCCACCCGGAGCGACTTGGTCTGAATGAAAATGTCGTTTTTTTCGATGACCTCGTCCAGCAGATCCTTCAGATGGATGTCGGATTTTCGCTCTTCGAACACCCCGTCTTCAATCTGGTAGGCATAGCTCCAGCTCTGGACGTAGTTGATCAGTTTGGACGAGGAGAGCCGGATATTGCCGGAATAGTAAAGAAGCGACTCCAGCTGGTCGCGAAGGTCCGGGTGCTCCTCGATGAGCATCCGGATTTCCTCGGACAGCAGATCGGAATACATCATCGCATTTCCGACAGGCGTTTTCAGATCGTGCGTTACTTTGGAAACAAATTCTGATGGAATTTTTTGCATGGCTGGAAGCAACTGGAGGAGTGGAACAGGTTGGATGGGGTGCGGCACCGGGCCGCACCCGAATCTGAAAGGCGTGTCAGGGCTCGTTGGCTACCAGTTCGCTTTCAGCGAAGAAGTAGGCAGCTTCTATCTTGCCATTTTCTTCGGAGTCGGAACCGTGTACAATGTTTTCTCCCATTGAGTCAGCAAATTCCTTGCGAATTGTGCCCTCATCGGCATTGGCCGGATTGGTGGCCCCGATGAGCTTGCGGAAATCCTCAATGGCATTTTCCTTTTCCAGGACAACAGGCACGCACGGGCCGCTGCTCATGAACGTGGTGAGTTCATCAAAAAACGGTTTCTCACGGTGAACGGCGTAAAAGCCCCCCGCTGTTTGTTTGGTGAGGCGGGTCATTTTCATCGCCTTGACGGTGAATCCGGCTTCCTGGATTCGGCGGATCACTTCCCCGATCAGACCTTTGCGGACACAGTCGGGTTTCAGGATGGCCAGTGTTCTTTGTTTCGCCATAGTACGTATTTTTACGGATTATTTACTTATGTGTTAGTTGCAGATTTTCTATGCTTCTGTCAGATTCAGCGCAATATACGCCGTTTCAAACAGAATTTCTTTTTTTCCTTTGGAGCATCCCGTCGGGGAGCACATCAATAATAACGCGTTTGCCAATGTCACCTTCTTCAACCATCGACCCGGACAGGCTTGAGATAAAAATAGTCTCCGGCAGGGACCTTCTTCCGCACATGGAAGCGATCGCCCGGCCGACCATCCGATGCGCCCGTCCGGCTACGTCCCGCTGGACCGGTTCTGGCAAAACCGCGGGTTCAAAAAAATCCCCGGCATGCAGACCACGTTCTCGTGGAAGGATATCGGGGATTCAGAGGAGAAAAAAAAACGCATGACCTTCTGGCTCAAGGAGCTGTCAGACTGAAAACGGGCCGGTTCCCGCCCGGATGGCGGAAACCGGCTTCGTAACGAGGGTAAACAGATCCAACTATTTATCGGTCAGACTGGTGATGCCGGGCAGCTCTTTGCCTTCCAGATATTCGAGACTGGCACCGCCCCCTGTGGAGACGTGCGAAACCTTGTCTTCGAGTCCGGCTTTTTTGATGGCCGATGCCGAATCACCGCCGCCGATAATGGTGATGGCGCCGTTTTGGGTCGCCGTGCTCATGGCTCCGGCCACGGCGAAGGTTCCTTTGGCAAACGCATCCATCTCAAAAACACCCATCGGACCGTTCCAGATCACCGTTTTGGCATCCATGATCTCGTCGCCGAACAGTTGCGCCGACTTCGGACCGATATCCATGGCTATCCACCCGTCTTCGATGCCATCCTGCGCCACCACCTTGCTTTCGGTATCTTCCTTGAATTCTTTGCCCACAACGGAATCAACCGGAAGCATGATCTCCACGTTGTTGGCTTTGGCTTTCTCCAGCAGGGTTGCCGCCAGTTCCACCTTGTCTTCTTCAAGCAGGGAATTGCCGATCGGCAGGTCCATGGCCTTGAAGAACGTATAGGTCATGCCTCCGCCGATGATGATGGTGTCGACTTTGGTGATCAGGTTTTCGATGACCCCGATCTTGTCGGATACCTTGGCTCCGCCGAGCACGGCCACAAACGGCCGTTTCGGATTTTCCACGCTCTCCTGGAGATAATCGATCTCCTTGCGGAGCAGGAATCCGGCCGCCGCCGGCTGCAGATGCTCGGTAATGCCGGCTACCGAGCTGTGCGCGCGATGGCTGCTGCCAAAGGCGTCATTTACAAAAACGTCCCCGTGGGCGGCAAGCGCTTTTGAGAAATCAGGATCGTTTTTGGTTTCCTGTGGATGGAACCGGACGTTTTCAAGCAGGACAATCTCGCCTTCAGAAGCTTTGCTCACTGCTTCTTCCGCTTTCTCGCCGATGCAGTCTTCTCCGAACCAGACCTTGCATGATACAAGGGACTCCAGATGTTTTGCCACCGGCTTGAGGCTGAATTCGGGCTTCGGCTCCCCTTTCGGACGTCCGAGATGGCTCAAAAGCACCAGTTTGGCGCCTGCTTCAATGACGTGTTTGATACTGGGCAGCGCCTGCCGGATGCGGTTATCGTCGCCGATTACGCCGTCCTTGAGCGGCACATTGAAGTCGACGCGCATTACGACGGTTTTTCCTTTAAGATCAAGATCTTTTAAAGATAATTTTGCCATTGTTAATGATTCCTTTTGAATTAACCTTTATTTTAACACCAATCTGTGTGAAACGTGTTGCAACCTGTACGGCATTATACCCGTTACAGATGTATTTCATATGAACCGAAGGTCACGAAGTGCAATGCCTGTGACAGCCTTTGGCTGACACATATGGGCATGATCATATCCTGTCATGTGAGATCATTCTGACCATATGAAACGAAATGATATGAACAGATTAAAATCACTGATCTGCATCGTTTATGCGGTGTCTGAAGATACGATTTCAACAGCGATCTTATGTAACTCAACTGATTATTTTTAAGCTTTCTAAATGATGCAAACCGTATACCTTGATAACGCAGCCACATCGCCTATCGATCCCGAAGTGGTGGAGGCCATGATCCCCTGCCTGCAGGAGGATTACGGGAATGCCTCGTCAATCCACCACATGGGCAGAAAAACAAGTGTGGCTGTTGAATCATGGCGTGGACGGATCGCCCGGTTCATCGGTGCCGAGGCTTCCGAGATCATCTTCACCAGCGGGGGTACCGAAAGCAACAATGCCGCCATATTCGGGGCGCTGGAAAACAGCACCCGCAAGCAGATCATCACGGCGCGCACCGAGCACAATGCCGTGCTTTATCCGGTCGAACAGGCCGCAAAAATGGGGTATGAAATTGTCTTTGCAGATCTCGATCACAAGGGAAGGGTGCTGCCCGGCGAGCTGGAGAAACTGCTCGGCGGCGACACGGCACTGGTTACGTTGATGCACGTCAACAACGAAACCGGCACCATCAACCCGATCCCGGAACTGACGGCATTATGCCGCAGCAGGGGCATTCCGTTTCATTGCGACACGGTGCAGTCCATCGGCAAGATCCCTGTCGATGTCAACGAACTGGGCGTGGATTTCCTGAGCATGAGCGCCCACAAGTTCCACGGGCCCAAGGGCGCCGGTGCCCTGTATGTGCGATCGGGTGCGCCGTGGTCGCCGTGGATGCATGGCGGCTCGCAGGAACGCGGCCGGCGCGGCGGCACGCTGAATGTCGCAGGAATTGTAGGGCTTGGCAAGGCGCTGGATGTGGCCCACGAACAAATGGAGAAGAACAGCGCACATATCGCCGGGCTCAGCCGGCTTCTGGTGGATGGGCTCCGGGACGCGCTCGGGTCGCAGGTCCGGTTCAACGGCGATCCGGATGGCGGCATCCCTCACATACTCAGTGTGACCGTCACTGACGACAAGAACCAGCCGCTGGATGGCGAGATGCTCCTCCTCAATCTTGATATTGAAGGCATCTGCTGCTCCAACGGGTCGGCCTGCACTTCCGGAACCATCAAGCCGTCACATGTCATGCTGGCTCTCGGATACGACGAAGCCATGGCCAAGTCAACCCTCAGGTTCAGTCTGGGCAAGACCAACACCGAAGAGGATATCGGCCAGACCGTACGTGCCCTGAGCGATGTTGTGAAACGCCATTCGGGTGGCTGATCGAATCCTCGCATGCATTACGATCGCCGGGCCGGGAAGTCACTGCCGACGGACTGCCTTGTCATTGCGCCCTGATTGCGCCGTCATTGCGCCCTGATTGCGCCGTCATTGCGCC
>RECX01000127.1 GCA_007693825.1 Balneolaceae bacterium | reverse complement strand
GTCATTGCGCCCTGATTGCGCCGTCATTGCGCCCTGATTGCGCCGTCATTGCGCCCTGATTGCGCCGTCATTGCGCACCAACGTCGTTTTCCTCCTGATACCTTTCCCGGCATTCCCTGATGATTTTTTCAGCCAGATCACGTCCATACCAGCCGTCCGTGCCGGTTTTTTTGTCCTCCAGATCCTTGTAAACCTGGAAAAAGTGCTCGATTTCGTGAAGCAGATGCGGCGGCACGTCGTCCCGTGATTCGATGTGATTCCAAAGCGGGTCGCGCACCGGCACACAGAGTATTTTCTCATCCGGACCTTTTTCATCCCACATTTTGAAAAGACCGACCGGTTTGGCTTCGATCATGCATCCGGGGAAGGTCGGTTCGGTCACCAGGACGAGCGCGTCCAGCGGATCCCCATCCAGCGCAAGTGTTTCCGGAATGAACCCGTAGTCACTCGGGTAATGCACTGCGGAGAAAAGCATGCGGTCGAAAATGATCCGTTTGGTCTTCTTGTCAAATTCGTACTTGTTCCGGCTGCCTTTCGGGATTTCGATCATTACGGTAACGCTTTCAAGCTTGTGTGTCATAATGGTTTTGTTATATGCGTTTTTCGGTGGTTTATCGGCGGTTTAACAGGTATTTATCACTTTTTTGTGCTAAATTCCAGACAGAACCTGCCGTGAGGCCGCGCTCTTATGAGTACCGGATATAAATTGCTGAATCTGACTCGTTAGTCCACAATCATCACCCACTAATCTGAACCTATGGCCGGACCTGCAACGGAAGATCTGATCACGGAAGTAAAGGAGATCTTTCGCAATTATCTGAAGGAGAAAAAACATCGCCAGACACCGGAGCGTCTGATGGTCCTGGAAGAGATCTACCGGGCTGACGGGCATTTTGATGCGGACGACATGTACTTCCGCATGAAAAATGTTGGATACCGTGTCTCGCGTGCCACCGTGTACAATACCCTGGACCTGCTCCTTGAATGCGGCCTGGTTCAGCGGCATCAGTTCGGCAGGAACCAGTCGATCTACGAACGGGCCTATGCCTACCGGCAGCATGACCACATGATCTGCAACAAGTGCGGCAAGGTGATCGAGTTTTGCGACCCGCGCCTTCAGGAGATCAAAACCATGATGGAGAAGATTCACCGGTTTGAGATTGACGGGCATTCGCTTCAGTTTTACGGCACCTGCAAAAACCCGGACGAGTGCCTGCAGGACGAAAAGGAAATGCCGGCCGAGCCTGAAGCGGAGTCCTCAAAAAAGAATTGAGAGGGTTCTGCCGTTTCCCCGGATTAACCCCGGGCTTTCAACTGATGGACGTCTGGCTGATGAATTTGCGTGTCGCCCACCGGCTGCCCCAAAGGCCCATCACAAGGGATAGCAGCGCCATGGCTCCTATCAGATAGTACCATCGCTCAAAAGGCCAGGCCAGAACCCCGAACTGCGGCAGATAGACGGGTATGACCACCTCAAACAGCAGCCAGTGAAGCGCGGTGGCGATGACGGCAGCCAGAATGCCCTGCAGAAATCCCTCCAGCAGGAAGGGGCGCCGGATGAAGGAGTTGGTGGCGCCCACCAGTTTCATCGTGCGGATGATATTGCGCTTTGCGTAGATGGTCAGCCGGATCGTATTGAAAACCAGCACAACGGCAGTGAACAGGATCAGCAGCCCGATGCCTGCACCGGCCAGGACCAGCAATTCAAGACGTTCTTCCAGTGTTTCGAGCAACTGCTGATTGAAGACAACTTCGTCGACTCCCTGAAACTGCTCGATTTCCGTTATGATGGCCCGGATATCGGTTGCGGTGGCCTCGGGTTCAAAATGCAGGCGGAAGGATGCCGGGAGGAAATTGAGATCCGCCAGGGACTCCCCCTCGGTCCCGAACTGCTCACGGAAAATACGCTCGGCCTCTTCCTTGCTTACGTATTCCGCATCCGTCACCAGCGGGTAGCCGCGCAGGTCCGAGGCAATGCGGTTGGTTCGCTCCTGACTCACATCCAGCAGAAATACCTCAACTTCGATGGACTGCTTGAGTGCGTTCACGACCTGATAGGCGTTGTAGCCGACCCGTGCCAGCAGCCCGACCAGCAGCACGGCGATCACCAGCGCCGTTACCGATGTAAAGCTGGCCAGTTTGGTACGCCGGAATCCCGAAACACCTTCTTTGAAAACGTATGCAATACTCATAACCGGACTTCTGCTCCGTGATTCTTTATACCTGTTTAATTGCGCAGCACCCAGCGGATGCCGAACCGCAGCCGCGTGGAGGGCATTGGCTGGTAGGCTGTCTCAAAATAGCCCGGAAAGAGCCAATTATCCAGCGCATTTTCCAACCGGAAGAGAAAGATTGCTGAACGGACACGGGCCGTCATGTCCAGGTCCACCCGCACAAATTCGGGGAGGGGATCTGCTTCGGTGAAATCCGGCGATGGGTGCCATGCGTTGGGATCCCAGTAGTCCATGGAGGGATAGTACTGTGAAGAGCGATACAGCGTGGGGGATGCCTGCACGTAAAACCCGGTCTTCAGGAAGGCTGCCCGGTTGAACACATAATTTTTGTAGTAGAAAGAAGCCCGGGTCCACACGCGCTGGCCGCTGCGGTCGAGCAGTCTGTTTTCCGTCACAGGCTGGTCCGAAAAGTACTGGAGAAAGGTGCCGGAAAGGGAGAATTCCATCCTGTTGCCGTTATAGCCGAGCCAGGCTGTGGCACCGGCGGCAAGATAGGGTTCCGGCTGGACGAACACGCTGTCCTGTCCAACCAGTATCGGGTTGCGGTGATAGTTGCCGTGCAGTTCGGCGCCGATATCCCAGGACCTGCCATCCATCCTGATTCCTGCAACGCCCCTCTGGATGGTCTCATTTACCAGGTCGGCATTACCCGACACGGAGGACCGGGTACGGTACAGATGTCCCGGCCTTGGCATCTGCTCGCCAATCGCATAGGATCCGTAGATGGCGATTCCGCGGAGAAGCCGCCAGTTGATCCCCGTCCCGATCTCGGCATCCGTGAAGCCGTCGGAGCGCCAGCCGGACTGCAGCCAGCCAAAAAGCCGCGAGCGGTTGGGAAGCGGAAGCGAAAGTGTTGCCCTCGCTTCCGTGTAGAACCAGGAGTCGACATCCATGGTTTCAAAACGGTCCCGGTCGATCACCGACCACTCTGAGTACATATCGCCCTGGAGTTCGACCGGCCCGACGGGCAGATGCTGCCGAGCGGCGATCCCTGTTGTAAGGGTGCGGACAAAGGTGCTGTCGGTATTGTCGTAGTGGAGCCTGCGGTAGCGGTCGTGATACAGGGAAACCCGTGTGGTGGCATCACGATCCGGACTTGTGCGATGATAGGCGGTAACACGCAATAGCGAATTGCGCACCGATGACCTGCCCTGCGGCTGATCAGGAACAGCTTCAAAGCGGTTGAACAGGAAATTGAACATATCATAAGGGCGATAGTTTTCCGGTTCCCCGAGCTGGATCCCGCTGAAGTTGAAACCGCCCTCCACCATCCAGGAATCGTTCAGGAAGTGATACAGTGTCACCTCGGCATTTCGTCCGCCCATGGTCCGGTTCCGATAGCTTTGTCCTTCATTTTTCCCCCAATAGGCCATGGAGATGTTGGTGGACGGGGTGATATTCCTTGTCAGGAATCCTTCGGTGCTGCGGTAATCGAAGGTGGTCTGCTCATAGTTGATGAAGGTAAGCGGACGGGTGACATGGTACCTCACCGTTTGGAATTCGGACTGATAGCGGATCGGTGACGGGTTCTCATAGACCGCGGCCAGGCGGCTGTAGTGCGGCAGCCGCTTCCGGTTGGCGGAGCCGAAGATGCGTTCATTCAGCGGAATTCCTTCCCGCAGGATGCGCTGGTTCCGTGTGTCATGTCCGCGGATCAGGAATCCGTCATTGCGGCCAAGCCCGCCCAGTTGGAAGGAGATTACGCCGGGCTGTCGCGAGAGCCATTCTCCCTGGTCGGACCAGAGCTCCCAGCGGCTCAGGCTGTCGCTGCTTGCCAGGTGAAATGCCACCGGATCCCGCATCGCAAGCGGTGTCACGGGATCGCGCTGGCGCACCGCTTCGGGCTCATCCGGGCCGGGCTCATCCGGGCCGTTTACAGCCAATGTGTCGGGAGGTGCCTGCAGCTCTGGAGCCAGCGTATCAGAGGCTGCCGGCACGTCTGCAGCCAACGTATCGCGGACTGCCGTTTCCAGATTCAGGGTATCCCGTGTCTGGGTATGATCGTCTGCCGGCGCGTCTGCAGCCAACGTATCGCGGACTTCCGTTTCCAGATCCAGGGTATCCCGTGTCTGGGTATGATCGTCTGCCGGCGCGTCTGCAGCCAGGGTATCAAGGGCTGACAGGACGGGTGCCTGCGCACCGGTGACATCCATGGAAATTCCCATTCCCATTTGAAAAATCAGTATGATGGATGTCAGGATGATCACAATTTGTTGTCCGTTTTTCTAAAAGGCCTGTTGCTTGTTTTAAAAAGGCCTGTTGCTTGTTTCTAAAAGGCCTGTTGCTTGTTTTAAAAAATCTGCCGTTTGCCTGCTGCTGTTTCCGAAAAATCAGTCCGGGTCCCGAAAAGGGGTACCTGTTCCGCGAACCACTTCCGGATGATACGGAAATCCGGGCACGCCTGTGACATGCCTGCGCAGCAGGTCCATGGCGGCGGCGAAACTGCGCTCCTTGTTCACCAGGCGTTCGGTCGTAAAATGGAACCGGCAAGCGAAATGCGCTCCGTCCGCTGCCCAGAACCCGATCCAGACCGTACCCACCGGTTTTACAGGGGTGCCGCCAGACGGACCCGCAACGCCCGTGGTGCTTATCCCGAAATCCGTCCCCAGCGTTATGGCTGCACCCTTTGCCATGGCCAGCGCCACAGGCGCGCTGACGGCCCCGTGTGCTTCCAGGATGCCTGGATCCACACCCAGCTGCCTTACTTTGACATCGTTGCTGTACGCCACCACCCCGCCGGCAAAACACCGGCTGCTGCCCGGCACATCTGTCAGTGCATCGGCAAGGTATCCCCCGCTGCAGCTCTCGGCCAGGGCAAGGGTCTGGTTCCCGTCGCCCAGAAGCTCCACAATCCGGGCGGCCAGTGACTGCCGGTAATCCTCCGAATAGATGAAATCGCCGGCAGTATCGCTGATCCATTCCACAAACTGCAAAAAGGCATCGCCAGACCGGCCGTTGACCTGTGTGATCCGGATATCCACCCCTTGTGGATGCGGCAGGAATGCGATGTCCACATCCGGTGGAATGCGGTGTTCCAGTTCCGTCAGCACCCGGTCACTGAGATCGCTTTCCCCGATTCCCGTGGTGCGATAATATCGCTGGAGCACCCGGCGCTCCGATTTCTTCCACCGTTTCTCCAGTTCCGGGATCAGGCGTTTTTCCGTGATATGATGCAATTCATAGGGGACACCGGGCATGGCCGCGAGCAGCCTTCCCTCCTGCTCAAAAAGCAGGCCCGGCGCCGTGCCGAGATCGTTGAACAGCACTGTGGCCCGCGCCGGCACATCGGCCTGGGCGCGGTTCACCTCGCTTACAGCACGTCCGCGCTGCAGAAAATACTGCGACACGTGCTCCAGAACGGCGGTGTCCCGGACGAGCGTGTCATTGAAAAAATCCAGCAGCGCCAGCTTTGTGACATCATCGCGTGTGGGACCGAGTCCGCCGGATATGATCACCAGGTCGTGATCCACCCAGAGTTCTTCAAGCGCCCTGATGATCCGCTCCTTGCGGTCGGTAATCGTCAGGACCGTCTCACACGGCACCCCGAAGCCGCGCAGGGTCTGTCCGAGCCAGGACGCATTGGTGTTCACCACGTCGCCGTTCAGCAGTTCATTACCGATCGTAAGTATGGCCGCAGAATGGGTGGATGGGTTCACAGATGACATGGCAAATAGAAAACTGGAATCAGGTTGCTGTAAAAATAGGGTTTCTGATGTTCCAAATGAACGACATTTTCAGCAATATCGGATTGCGATCCGACACCGGAAGCCACTGTGCTCCGGCGGTGACATCACCGGGTTACCGGCAGGGCGAAGAAATGTGCTTTCAGAGTGGCGCAACTTTTTTATCTTTGACTCTGTGAAACGAGTACCGAATATATTAAGTGCCTTCCGAATCGTCCTGGCGCCGCTGTTTTTTTACCTGTACCTGCAAGATACGGTAACTCTGGCCGCTCTGGGCATGGTTGTGTTTATTTTTGCGGCCATCACGGATTACCTGGACGGGTACTATGCCCGGCGATACGATGTCTCCTCGAATATCGGCAAGTTCCTGGATCCGCTGGCCGACAAGATCCTCACCTTTGCCGGTTTCATATGCCTTCCATTCATTGACGCGGCACAGTTTCCCTGGTGGATTATAGGGATTATCGTTTTTCGTGATATACTTGTAACGGGTATGCGGGTTTGGGCGGATCACACGGAATGGTCCATGAGAACCCTGTACTCAGCCAAGGTGAAAACCCTGGTGCAAATGGTTTTTCTCTACATCGCGCTGCTTGCCGGTCTTCTGGTCAAGGCAGGCGGTACCGTCGGCGAGCTGTCACAGATGCTGCTGGAATCGGGTATCCTGGGCTGGCTTTTCCTGCTCGTGATGATCGTAACCGCATACACCGGTTTGGAATACATATGGATAAACAGGAGGCTTTTCATTCGTGAATCAAAAAAAGCTTAGTCCGGCCGTACTGGCTGGCAGTGTGTTCTACATTGGTTTCCTGCCAAAATTTCCGGGGACATGGGCAAGCCTTGCTGCACTGCCGCTGATCTATCTGGCCTCCGTGCATATCCACCCCCTGTTCGGGCCGCTGCTGCTTGCCGTTTTATTCTCCCTGGTCACGCTCCTTGCCGCAAATGGCATCGAAAAGGTCTACGGGCCGGATCCCCCCCAGTGCGTGTCCGATGAATTTGCCGGACAGGCCATGGTTTTTCTGTTCATACCGATCTACACCAGCTGGGAGTACAATCTCCTCGTTTTCGTCGCCGGTTTTTTACTGTTCCGTTTCTTCGACATCCTGAAACCGCTCGGCATCGGAGCCATCCAGAACACCGAGGGCGGATTGGGAGTACTGCTGGATGATCTCCTGGCCGGGATATATGCGCAAATGTGTCTGTTATTTATTATATTTATAATCTTATAAACTTTTCTGTTTCATACTGGCAGCACTCGGGAGATACCAGCTAAAAACAGAAGCAGACTGCAGAATATTCACAGACCCGATATGATTACAGACCAACAATTTGCCCGGGAACTGGCAGCAGATCTTCTTGATATCAATGCCGTACTATTGCGGCCCGACAATCCCTTTGTCTGGTCGTCCGGATGGAATTCCCCGATCTACTGCGACAACCGGCTTACCATTCTCTATCCGGAGCTCAGGAAAAAGATCGCTGACAAATTTTCGGACATCATCACCAATGAAGTGGGTCCGGTGGATGTGATTACCGGCACGGCAACAGCCGGCATCCCCCATGCGGCATGGGTATCCGACCAGCTCGGCAAGCCCATGGCCTACGTCCGTGCCAAGGCCAAAGCGTACGGCATGGGCAACCAGATCGAAGGCGGGGTCCGGAAGGGCGAATCGACGGTTGTCATCGAGGACCTGATTTCCACCGGAACCTCCGCGATTTCCGTGGTGGAGGCGCTTCAGTTCATCGGGGCCGATGTCAAGGCGCTGCTGACCATCTTCACCTACGGGTTCGATGTCTCCAATCAGATTATAGCAGATCACAATCTGCCCTTTTATACGTTGACGGACTATTCCACTCTGGTGGATGTGGCCCTCGAAAAGGGAACCATACGCAAAAGTGATGTCGCATTCCTGAACCAGTGGCGGCAGCAGCCCGAGACATGGCCTGATCCAAGCGTCTGACCGGCCGGTTGTTGCGACGATCCGGCCGGCACGATCTGCATGATCGCTGGTCACGGACATGCGGGACAACGGAATCGGCGCGAAACTGGCTTATATCCATCATCCACCAACCTGAAAACCGATCAAATTCGAAGTACCGTTTTGGCTGATCAAACTTTTTATATCGAAACCTACGGCTGCCAGATGAATTTTGCCGACTCGGAGATCGTGAATGCGATCATGGTCGGGCGCGGCATGAAACCGGTCGACCTGCCCGAGCAGGCATCCCACATCTTCATCAACACCTGCTCCATCCGCGATAACGCCGAACAGAAGGTGTGGAACCGGCTCACCTATTTCCGCTCGCTCAAGCAGAAGCGGCGCGGCGACATGGTTGTCGGCGTACTGGGATGCATGGCCGAGCGGCTCCGAGAGCGTTTCCTGGAAAAGGAGAAACTGGTGGATATGGTCGTCGGCCCGGACGCCTACCGCGATATTCCCCATCTGCTTTCCGAGGTGGAGGACGGACGCAAGGCGGTCAACGTCATCCTCTCGCAGGAGGAAACCTACGCCGACATCACCCCGGTGCGGACTACGGGCAACGGCGTCTCCGCATTCGTCTCCGTCATGCGCGGATGTGACAACATGTGCTCGTTCTGCGTGGTGCCGTTCACGCGGGGACGGGAGCGCAGCCGTCCGGTGGACAGCGTCCTGGACGAGATCCGGCTCCTCAGCGACCAGGGATACCGCGAGGTGACGCTGCTCGGACAAAACGTCAATTCCTACAACCACGAAGGCCGCAATTTCGCCGAACTGATGTACCGGTGCAGCCTGATCGACCCCGAGATGCGCATCCGGTTCTCGACATCGCACCCCAAGGATTTTCCTGATGAATTCCTGCATGTGGTACGCGAGCGGCACAATGTGTGCAACTACATCCACATCCCCATCCAGTCGGGAAACAACGAGGTCCTGGAGCGCATGCGTCGCACCTACACCCGCGAGGAGTACCTGGAGCTGATCGACAAGATGCGCCGCACCATACCCGGCGTTTCACTCTCCACCGACATCATCGCCGGCTTCTGCGGAGAGACCGAGGAGCAGCACCGCGACACGCTCGACATCATGGAGCGGGTCAAATACGACCTGGCCTACATGTTCGCCTACTCGGAGCGTGAGCGCACCCTGGCCCATCGCAAGTTCACCGATGATGTGCCCGAGGAGGTAAAAAAGCGCCGGCTTTCAGAAATTATTGACTTGCAGCAGATAGTGGCGATGGACCTGAACCGCAGGGAAATCGGCCGGCGCCATATCGTTCTGGTGGAAGGGACCAGCAAACGTTCCGAAGATCAGCTCTCGGGCCGGACAGATACCAACAAAATGGTTATCTTCGACAAGGAGACCCTGCAGCGGGGCGACTATGTCGAGGTGGAAATCACCGACTGCACTTCGGCCACCCTGAAAGGCAAGGCGCTGCGCAAGGTTTCCCTCACTGAAACTGCCGCAGAACCCGTCACCGCGTAACTCACATGGCGCTGGACCGACAACAAATCCAGAAGAAATACGGAATCCTGGGAGAGTCACCGGCTCTTATACAGGCGCTGGATAAAATGCTGCAGGTGGCGCCGACCGATATCACCGTGCTGCTCAACGGGGAAACGGGCGTGGGCAAGGATGTGACCGCACGCGCGATCCATGACCTGAGTCCGCGAAGGGACAAGAACCTGGTGATCGTGAATTGCGGGGCCATTCCGGAAGGCATCATCGAAAGTGAACTGTTCGGACACGAAAAAGGTGCTTACACCGGTGCCCATGACTCCCGAATGGGCTATTTCGAACAGGCTGACGGCGGCACCATCTTTCTGGACGAGATCGTGGACACGCCCAAGAACGTGCAGGTCAAACTGCTGCGGATCCTGGAGTCCGGCGAGTTCTTCCGGGTCGGATCCAGCAAACTGCGCAAGGTGGATGTGCGCGTAATCGCCGCATCCAATAAGGAGTTATGGAAAAGCGTGGAGCGGGGCGACTTCCGGGAGGATCTGTTTTACCGCCTCAACACCGTGACCATCCGCATACCACCGCTGCGCGAGCGGAATCAGGATATTCTGCTCATATTCAGAACCTTCGTTGCCGAGTTTGCGCAGAAATACGATTCGGTGTTCCGCGGTATGTCGGACGGGGCCCGGCAGCTGCTGCTCTCCTACCGCTGGCCGGGCAACATCCGCGAGTTGCGCAATGTCGCCGAGCAGCTGGTGGTTCTGGAGAAATCACAATATGTGGATGAGGAGGTCCTGAAAAAGTATCTGAAGGGCCGTCAGAAACTGGGTTCGCCCGACAATCTGCCGATGGTATTCGGGCAGGACAGGGAACACGAGCGGTCCTTCCAGTCATCCCGCAGTGATGAGATGCACCTGATATACCGTGTACTACTGGATATGAAGCAGGAGATGGGCGACATGAAAAAGATGCTCGGATCCCTGTTTTACCAGAGAGTTCATGGTGGAAACGTACCCAAGTCGCTTCCGGCACCGTCCGCTTCGGCTATCCGGTCCGCGCAGCAGTCCCGGGAGCTTTCCTCCATGAAGGATATATCCGAAGTGTCGGTCGCGGATACACCCTATTCCGATATCGACTATCACGATGAAGAGCTTGCCGGCGACGAAAAACCGGAAGGCCGGAAGAAAGCCGGGTATGCGTCTGATGAAGAAGGCGGCAAGGCGTCTGCTTATGAAGAGGAAGGCAGCAATGCGTTTCCGGATGATGAAGAAGGCGGCAGGGCATCTCCGGATGATGCCGAACCGGATGGGGAGAGCCGTGAAGGCAAAGCAGGAGGTTCCGTGTCAGGCCAACCGCTCCAAACGCTAAGCGAAGACCAGAAAAAAATACTCCGTCTGTTTGAAAAAAGCGATCTGCCATCACTGGAAGAGATGGAAAAATTCCTGATACGGCAAGCCCTGGAGAAATATGGAGGCAACCGGCGGAAAGCTGCCAGGATACTTGGAATGAGCGAACGAACGTTATACCGGAAAATTGACCAGTACGGACTGATCTGATATGATGATTCACACAAAAAACCTCCTTGCGGCAGCGATAGTGCTGCTTGTCGTGTCTGTCGGTGCATCCGGCTGCTTCCGCTACAGCTTTACCGGAGTGGCCATACCGTCCGAGGTCCGTACCATCTACATCCCGTTCTTCTCCGATCAGTCCGGCAGCGGGCTTGGTGACCTCAGCGAACAGTTGAACGACGCCATGATCAACCGGTTCGTCAACCAGAGCCGGCTGCAGCTCACCGATTCCCCCGAGAATGCCGATGTGATCATTGAGGGTTCGATCACCTCCTACTCAAACCGCCCGTTCAGTGTTGCAGGTGATCAGCGGGCCAATCTCAACAGGGTACAGATCAGCGTGCGCGCCACGTACCGGTATGCGGAGCAGGAGCAGCCGGAGTGGCAGAAAAACTTCAGCGGCAATTTTGAATACGACCCGGTCGAGGATCCTGTAGACGGGGAGCTGGAGGCCGCATTCGAAGCGTTGAGCCGTATTGCAGACAACATGTTCAGTGATGCCATGGGCAGCTGGTAAACTGCAAACCAGGGCGGCCGGATGTTGCAAAACATTCCAGCTGCGTGACTTCCATGGCAACACATTCCCGGAATCTGCCACTTTGATTTTTTTATAAGCCCGGTGGTTTCTATATTTTCAAAAAAATGTGAGATTGCCGCCATGCAAGAACTACCGTTTGAGATTCCACAGACCCTGAGTTCGTATGTTGCTCAGTTTGAAAATGACCCTGAGAAAGGAATTGCCAATCTGGAAGCATTTCTGAAAAAAAGAGGTATGGATGCGGTTGGCTATTTTCTGCTGTCCTGGCTCTATTTCAACAATGATCAGAAGGAGGAAGCCGTCCACTACGCTCTGAAAGCAAAATGCTGTGCGCCCGGCAGTCCGTTTTTCGAGCATCTCCACTATTTCATGGTCCACCCCGACCATTTCGAGGCATGGAAACCCTTCGCACCGGATGCGGATGAAGTTGGCCAGATTGGTGAAGAACCGGAGCCGGAGCATGAAGCGGAGCCTGAGTATGAGTATGAGCATGAGCATGAGTATGAGCCGGAACCGGAGCATGAGCCGGAATTAGAGCCGCAGCAGGAGCAGGAGTCAAGGCCGGGATCGGAGACGGAGTGGGAGCCTGAGGTGGAACCTGAGCCGGAGT
>RECX01000099.1 GCA_007693825.1 Balneolaceae bacterium | reverse complement strand
AAAAGTCCAGGCAATCATATCCGCCATAAAAAGCCCGGGCAATCATATCCACCATAAAAAGTCATGTTGCATATCGGTGTTACGGGAGGAATCGGAAGCGGGAAATCCACTTTTCTGCAGGTGTGGGAACGCCTTGGAGTGCCTGTTGTCTACGCCGATGACCTGGCCAAACAGCTGATGGTCTCCGATGAAAACCTGAAAGAAAAGATTGCAGGCGCCTTCGGGGAAAGGGCATACAGGCAGGACGGGTCCCTGGACCGGGAGTACCTCGCCGAAGCCGCTTTTGCTGCCGGACGTGTGGAAGAACTGAACCGCATCGTTCATCCCGCCGTCTTCAGGGAACTGGAAATCAAAAAAAAGAAGGCCCGGGAGGATGGGGCCCCGATTTTTGCACACGAATCAGCCCTTTTGCTGACAACTGACAGAGCTGCGGAATGCGATGTCGTTGTTCTGGTGGCCTGTCCCGAAGAAGAGAGGATACGGCGCGTGACAAAACGGGACGGATCCAGTCCCGGGAGTGTTAAAAGCCGCATCAGGAAGCAGCCCGAATTTGACCGTCTGTCCGATAAGGCCGATATTGTGGTACACAATGCAGACACGCCCGGCTCACTTGAAAAGAAGGCGGAAGAGCTGTACCGGGAACTGGTAAAACGATCGGAGAAATCCTGATTCATCCAACAATCCTGATTCATCCAACGAGGAGATCATGGCACAGGAAAAAGCAAATCATCTGTTAACGCTGGAAGAGTTCATCATTCGCTCACAGAACCGTTTCGACGGGGCGACCGGGGAGCTGTCCCAGCTTCTCCGCGACATCGGCCTGGCGGCCAAGATCGTTTCAAGGGAAGTGAACAAGGCAGGGATCACGAACCTGCTGGGCCAGCAAGGAAGCCGGAATGTGCACGGCGAGAGCGTGAAAAAGCTGGATGTGTTTGCCGATGAACAGATCATGTCGGCGCTTGCACGCTCGGGCATCGTAAGCCTTATGATCTCGGAGGAGAGCAATGAGCTGATCCGGCTGGAAAGCTCATCCGGCAAATATATCGTCTTTTTCGATCCGCTTGACGGATCATCCAATATTGATGTGAATGTCTCGGTGGGGACTATTTTTTCCATCTACATGCGTAAAAGCCACCGGGAGGTCCGGGCGGAAGAATCGGATGCCCTGCAGCCCGGCGACAAGCAGGCCGCAGCCGGATATGTGCTCTACGGCTCCAGTACCATGCTCGTCTACACGACAGGCATGGGAGTAAGTTCCTTCACTCTCGACCCGACGATCGGGGAATTCATGCTCACCGATGATGATATCCGCATCCCGGATTTTCATCCGCAATACAGTATCAATGAGGGGTACAGCTCAGGCTGGCCGGAGGGAGTCCGCTCCTACATCGAGTACATCAAAAAGGTGGATCCGCAGACAAAACGTCCCTACTCGCTGCGCTACATAGGTTCGATGGTCTCGGACCTGCACCGGACCCTGCTGCTGGGCGGGATCTTTCTCTATCCACCCAATGTGAGCAACCCCGAAGGGAAACTCAGGCTCATGTACGAGTGCAACCCGATGGGCTACATTATTGAACAGGCGGGCGGCCTGGCACTCGACGGCCGCGGAAGGATACTGGAGATCGTCCCGGAGTCCATCCACCAGACGGCGCCGGCCTACATGGGTTCGAGAAAAAACGTTGAGAAACTGATGGAATTCCTCCGCAGCGAAAAATGACGGTGCGTCCGGCAGGGCAGCAACCCTTGTCCGCCAATAAACATCTGCTGATCCCCTGACACCCTGATCCCCGGAAAGTGCATTTCCGGTGACAATACGCTACTCTTGCAGCGGCTCGCCCAGTCGTACGTACATGCCTTCACGGATGTCATGCTCACTGACAAAACCGGCATTCACTTCCAGTGTGTACTTCGCGGGAAGCTCCGATCGTATCTGACGCTCGGAAAAGGGCACGGTCCGCGTGTGGATGCGTACGATGCGATGATTCCTGTCAACGAACAGAATGTCGAGCGACAGGGGAGTGTTGGCCATCCAGAAACTCCTTGGCGCTTCATCATCGAACAGGAAATACATTCCCGTATCGAAAGGCATCTGGCGGACGTCCATCAGTCCGGCGTTGCGCTCCTGTTCGGTCTGAGCCAGCGCGACACGCACCCGGGCCACAACACGATCCCGCTGCTCGTCCAGTATTTCCAGTGAATGCGTTGGCTCCACCTGCCGGCCCGCGTGGCGATCCACGGTCTCCGCTTCATTGTCACTGTTGCACTGCACTGCAGTTGACAGGAGCAAAACCAGCATTATAAAAGGCAATATGCGCATATCTGATAATTCTAATTCTCTTCAATACTGAAAAATAGACAAAGAACGGGAAAAATGCTTCATCCGGTGACAGCCCGCATATGCCGTCCGGAGGATCGCAAGCAGTGCCGGAGACGCCATAAATTTTGGGTTTTATGAAATTTTGGCGTATATTTATGCTTTGTAAGTGAGCCCGAAAAAGGCTCACTTTTTTTGTATTTGGAAATCAGAAAACAGAGCCGATTTGGACGAACTTGATCAGATAAAGGATATTGCGGCACAGGTGCTGACGGATAACGACCTGTACCTTGTAGATGTTGAACTCAAGGGTGCGACAGGGAATCGTATGATCTGGATCTACGTGGAATCCGAAAGCGGCAATGTTTCGCTTGACCGGTGCGTCGACATCAGCCGGGAAATCAATTTGCTGCTGGATGCCAGCGGCTGGCACGGAAGGAAATACACACTGAACGTTTCTTCCCCCGGGCTGGATCGCCCGCTCCGGGATATCAGGCAGTATCACAGCAACCAGGGACGAAATGTCCGGGTGACATACCTCAAAGATGGCGAGGAAGTTGCATCGGAAGGAAAACTGACCGGTGTTACAAATGACAAGATCACGATTTTGACAGAAAATAAGAAAGAGCTGGACATTTCGTTTCCTGATATTGTGGAGACCCATGTACTGGCCTCTCTTTAAATAACCAAAACGGTTTTATCGAACATAATCTACATGCAAACGGATATTTCAAAACAGATCATTCAATCTTTTGCTGAAATTGCCAAGGACAAAGGCATTGACAGGGATCTTCTGCTCTCCATTCTTGAGGATGTATTCCGATCCATGATCCGTAAGAAATACGAAACGGACGATTCTTTTTCAGTGATACTGAATCCCGATCGCGGTGAAATCCAGATCATGCATATCCGTGAAGTGGTGCCGGATGAGGAACTGAGCGATCCGGTCAACGAAATCGGAATAACCGAGGCCAAAAAGCTTGATCCCGATCTTGATCTTTATGACGAGTTCGCCCAGGAGCTCAAAATCGAGGATTTTGGCCGGCGTGCCGTCATGATGGCCCGTCAGACCCTGGCTCAGCGCATCCGTGAGATTGAAAAGGACAACATCTTCGAGGATTACAGTGACCGGATAGGCGAGATTGTACTCGGGGATGTTTACCAGGTACGGAACCGCGACATACTGGTGAATCACAACGGGGTGGAACTTATCCTCCCCAAAAGCCAGCAGATCTACAAGGATCGGTACCGCAAAGGCGACACAATCCGTGCCGTTGTCATCGAAGTGAAGCGCCAGGAAGGCAATCCTGCTGTCATTATCTCACGCACCTCACCGCTCTTTCTGGAGCGACTTTTCGAAAATGAGATCCCCGAAGTCTTTGATGGTGTCATCGAGATCATCAGGACGGTCAGGGAACCGGGTGACCGCTCCAAGGTAGCTGTAATCTCCAATGATGAACGGGTGGATCCGGTCGGTGCCTGCGTGGGGATGAAAGGGATACGTATCCATTCAATCGTCCGCGAACTCTGCAATGAGAACATTGACGTCATCAACTACACCGAAGACGATCATGAATTCATAAAGCGTGCCCTGCAACCGGCCCACGTGCAGTCTGTGGAAATCGACAAGAAGGAGCGACGGGCCAAAGTAGTGGTGCCGGCGGACCAGGTATCCAAGGCCATCGGGAAAGGCGGTGTCAATATTCGCCTTGCTACGCAACTTACCAATCATGAAATCGATGTCTATCGTGAAGTGGAAGACGAAGATGACATCGATATCTTCGAATTTGCCGACGATTTCGGTGACGAAATCGTTCAGCTGCTCTACGACATCGGGTGTGACACCGCACGTGCCGTTTTGGAACTGAGTCCGGCAGAACTCGAACGTCGGACGGAAGGCAAACTGGCCCTCAAGGATGCCAAACACATCATTCGGACTATTGAGCAAGAGTTCGAGGAAGACGAAGCCTGATGCAGGCTGTACCGACACATCGCACAAAAGAACAGGATCAATCGTATATGACAGAAACGGGTAAACCGAAACGCTTATTCAAGGTGGCATCGGAATTCAATGTTTCCACCCAATCCATTGTGGATTCATTGAACGAAAACGGGTTTTCCATTGAGAACAAACCCAATGCGAAAATTACGCCTGAGATGTATTCCGCCCTGGAATCGGTTTACAGTGAAGACAAGGCCAAAAGCAGGGATCATGTCCGTGCACGTGAAGAGTACGAAGAACGCAGAAGCACTTTCCGGACCAGCAGAAATGAGTCGGTGACAATAGACAGTTTCCTGGAGCCGATTGACGATCTGCAGCCACAGGACGTTCCCGTATCAGAAGACCAGCCGCTTCCGCTGGAACCGCTGGATGAGAAGAAGCAAAAAGAAGACCGGAAGGCTGCTGAAGAAGAAACGGCAGCCCCGGAAACCGCAGAAAAAGAACCTGTAGCCAGGGAGAAAAAGAAGGCCGGGAAGGATACGAAAACGGGACAGCCGGACAAGGAAGGTCCCGCTGAAAAAACAGCGGCCGATGAACCGGTAGAAAGCGAAGAGAAGGAGGTTGCCGGGAAGCAGCCATCACCGGCGGAAGAATCCGACACGGAAGATACCGTCGATGATGATGCTATCGAGATCACGGAATTGGACGAGGACGGGGAAGTACTGTTGCTTGACGACGAAGATTCCATCGATATCATCCGTGGCCACAAGGAAAAACTGGCCGGAACACGGGTTCTCGGCAAGATGGAAATTACGGATCCCGTTGAGGAGGCTCGAGGCAAGCGTAAAAAGAAAAAAAGCAAGAAGACCAAAAAGGATGATCCGGCTGCAGCTGAAAAACCGGAGGAAGTCGATGATCCCGACAAGCCGAAAAAGAAAAAAATTGCCGCTAAACGCGTAAAAGAAGGTACGCCGGATGCCAAAGAAGGCGAAGACATCCTGAAGCCCCGCAAAAAGAAAAAACGAATAAAGTCACGCAAGGCGCCTAAAGTCGATGAGTCTGATGTGGCAACAAAGATGAAAGAGACTCTTGCCATGCTGAGTACGGGTGGCGCTGCCGGAAGGAAACGCCAGAAACGCCGCAAGCAGAAACGGGAAGAGATGGCCGCCGAACGCGAGACCCTGCAGTCCGAAAAGTCGGAAAAGCAACTGCGCGTTCTGGAAGTAACGGAATTTATCACGGTCAGCGACCTGGCAGACCTTCTCAATACCTCGCCAAACGAGATTATCATGCACTGCATGAATCTCGGCATGGTAGTTTCCATCAATCAGCGACTTGAGGCAAGTACCATCGAGCTTCTCGCCGAACAATATGGTAGGGAAGTGGAATTCGTGGATGCGGAAGAACTTGCGGAAGATATCTTTGAAGGCGAGGAAGACACGCCGGAGGATCTGAAACCGCGCTCACCGGTAGTGACGGTCATGGGCCACGTGGATCATGGAAAGACCTCTCTGCTTGACTACATCCGTAAAACCAAAGTGACTGCGGGCGAAGCCGGCGGCATTACGCAGCACATCGGCGCCTACGAAGTCAGGCTGCCCGACAAGCGCAACATCACGTTCCTCGATACCCCGGGCCACGAGGCGTTTACAGCCATGCGGGCCCGTGGTGCGCAGGTGACAGATATCGTTATTCTCGTGGTAGCGGCGGATGATGCGGTGATGCCCCAAACCATTGAGGCTATAAACCACGCCCAGGCAGGCAGTGTCCCCATTGTTGTAGCCATCAACAAGATTGACAAGGACGGGGCCAATGTCGACCGTATCAAACAGCAACTCTCCGACTACAATGTCATTGTGGAAGAGTGGGGTGGAAAGGTACAGATCGCGGAAGTATCAGCCCATACCGGCGAGGGTATCGATGAGCTGCTTGATAAAGTGCTCATCGAAGCCGAACTGATGGAGCTGAAGGCAAATCCGAACCGCAAAGCCAACGGGATCATCCTG
Source organism: Balneolaceae bacterium (assembly GCA_007693825.1). Classification (GTDB taxonomy): domain Bacteria; phylum Bacteroidota; class Rhodothermia; order Balneolales; family Natronogracilivirgulaceae; genus SKNL01. The sequence goes on along the minus strand of RECX01000099.1, from coordinate 5,927 downwards.
GAAGCCAAGGTGGACCGGGGCAAGGGTGTCGTCTCAAATATCCTCATCCAGCGGGGCACGCTCAGGGTGGGCGATCCGTTTGTTGCCGGATCCTATTCCGGTAAAGTGCGTGCGCTGGAAAACGAGTTCGGTGAGCGCATCGACAAAGTTGGACCTGCACAGCCTGCACAGATGACCGGATTTGACGGCATTCCGCAAGCCGGTGACAAGATAGTCTCCGTTGCCGACGATCGTACCGCCAAAGAGATTTCTCAACAGCGCCAGCAGATCAAAAGGGAACAGTCACTCAGAAAAGTGAAACACGTAACCCTTGACGATATCTCCCGCAGACTTGCACTCGGCGAGATGGCAGAACTTAACATCATTATCAAAGGTGATGTGGATGGATCCATTGAAGCCCTGGCCGGATCGCTGCAGAAACTCTCCGATGAGGAGGTAAAAGTCAATATCATCCACACCGGTGTGGGTGCCATTACGGAATCCGATGTCTTGCTGGCATCTGCTTCCGAAGCGATCATCATCGGGTTCCAGGTCCGGCCAACGGCCAATGCCCGGAAACTTTCAGAAAACGAGGAAATCGACATTCGCTTGTTCAGCGTCATCTATGATGCTGTCGATGCCGTCAGGGATGCCCTGGAAGGCCTGCTTTCACCGGAAGTGAATGAGAAAACCGTGGCCAGCCTGGAAGTGCTCGAAACATTCAAGGTTCCCAAGGCCGGAACAGTGGCCGGATGCAAGGTCACCGAAGGCAAACTCACCCGAAATACCAGAGTGCGGCTGATCCGTGACGGTATTGTCATCTACGAAGGTGACCTTTCATCGCTTAAACGCTTCAAGGATGACGTTAAAGAGGTGACCAGCGGATACGAGTGCGGTCTTGGTATCAAGAACTATAATGATATCAAACCGGGTGATGTCATTGAAGGCTTTGAAGTGGTTGAGACAAAACGCAAACTCAAGCAGGAAACAAGTTAATGAGTATCAGAACCGAGCGGGTAGCAGCTCTGCTAAAATCGGATCTGGGCGAAATTCTCCAGCAGGACTATCAGTATGATGCGATGCTGACCATAACCAATGTGCGCGTTTCCCCCGATCTGTTGCAGGCACACGTCTACCTGAGCATCTTTTCCACAGCGGGCGACCAATCCGAAGTTTTTGATTTCATCCGGGAAAAGACACCGGAAATCCGCAAGAAACTGGCTGCACGGATCCGCCACCAGGTCCGGCGCATCCCTGAAATCCACTTTCACCTGGATGATACCGCAGAATACGTGGAGAAAATCGATTCGCTCTTCCGCAAGATAAACCAGCGAAAAAGCGGGGGAAAAGACGGCAGCGGACAATCCGGTGAGGAATCCGGCCAGTAGCATGCCTTCGCCGCCATCCCTGACCAGCCTGCCGGTTTACGACCGCAACATGCTTCCCCAACCGGGATCGGATTTGTCAGAGGGAGCTGTTTTTCTGTTGGACAAACCATCCGGTTGGAGCAGCTTCGATGTGGTCAAATTCCTCAGGGTACGCATAAAAACCCGCAAAACGGGACACGCCGGGACTCTTGATCCGCTGGCAACAGGCCTGCTTGTTATCTGCGCAGGCAGGGCGACCAAATGCATTTCACAGATCCAGGAATTGCCCAAACGCTATCACGCCCGTGTATCACTGGGCGCATCCACCCCCAGCCAGGACAGTGCCACACCGCCGGATGCCCACGCACCGGTACCGGATCTCACCCACGATCAGGTCCGTGAAGTGCTGAAGGACCGGTTCAGCGGCAGCATCCGGCAGATACCACCCATGTACTCGGCATTATGGAAAGATGGCAAACGGCTTTACACCTACGCAAGAAAAGGAGAGGTCGTCGACAGAGAACCACGGGAAGTTGTCATCCATGATATAAAACTTCAGGCCTTTCACGGAGACTGGTTCGAGCTGGACATTTTGTGCAGCAAGGGGACGTATGTCCGGACCCTTGCCCATGACCTGGGCAAAGCACTCGGGACGCTGGCGCATATTACAGGCTTGCGCCGAACCGCAATAGGACCCTATCATGCCGATGAAGCTGCTGAAATCGAGCAGATCCGTAATTTTTATGACCAAAGGACATGATTTTTCATGAAATGTTGTTTACAGCGGTATGAGCAAACCCGTATTTATCAATGAATACCGAAGAAATCCCGCTAATGTGCTTACGGTGGGGACGTTTGACGGGGTGCATCTGGGGCATCAGGCACTGATCCGCAATGTGGTAAACCGCGCAAAACAGAAAAAAGCGCCCGCGGTGGTGATAACGTTCGATCCGCATCCCAGAGAAGTCATCAACCCCGCCTCCGACGGCATCAGGCTGCTGACCACACTCAACGAACGGGCATCCATAATGCAGGATTACGGTATCGATGAGATGATCGTGATCCCCTTCACCAGGGATTTCTCGATCCTGTCATCAGAACAGTTTATCCGTGAATACGTGTATGACCGGATAGGGGTCAGCGAATTTGTCATTGGATACGACCACCACTTCGGAAAAGATCGCCAGGGTTCCATCAATACGCTGAAGAAACTCTCCGGAGAACTCGGTTTCACTGTCCACGTGGTAAAAGCACACGAAGTGCGGCATATCACCGTAAGCAGTACCGTGATCAGGAATCTTCTGGAAGTGGATGGCGATGTCTCAGCTGCGAGCGAAATGCTCGGCCGCCGCTACGAAGTGAGCGGAACCATTGTAAAGGGAGACCAGCGTGGACGCACCATCGGTTTTCCGACGGCCAACCTGGAGCCGGACAGCAACCGGAAAGTCATGCCTGCAAACGGGGTCTATTACGTGGAAGTGACCCTGGAAAAACAACGCTTGCAGGGAATGATGAATATCGGATACCGCCCCACCTTTTCCGGAGAGCCGAGGCTGGTTCCGGAAGTGCACCTGTTCGATTTCAACAGCATGGTCTATGGCAGCCGCATGCGGATTCATTTCATCAGGAGGATCCGGGGCGAGCATAAATTCGAAAGCGTAGAAGCCCTGGTGGAACAACTGATCAGGGACCGGGAACAGTGTCGCAGATTTGGAAGTGGAGTTTAAAAAGCGTAAATTTCAGTTCTCATTAAAACCACGTATCTACTTTAGTATGATATAATCTAAAGCGGAGAATATAGCACATGAACGTAACAGTAGAAGAAAAGAAGGAAATTTTCAAGAAGTTCGGCAAGACCCCTGAAGATACCGGATCCCCGGAAGCGCAAATTGCCTTGTTTACCGAGCGCATCAACAGGCTCACCGATCACCTCAAGACACACAAAAAGGATCACTCCACGCGTCTTGGACTGCTTCGACTGGTCGGAAAGCGCCGTCGCCTTCTCAATTATGTAATGAAGAAAGATATTGAAGGATACCGGAAACTGATCAAAGAACTTGGTATCCGGAAATGATATCACAAAAAGGCACGATATTCCTCGTGCCTTTCTTGTATATAACACCCACACACTACCCGCAATTGACCGGACACATGCTTTCAGGGTGTTTGGCATGGAGTGGATAACAGCCCATCCGGTTTTTGCACGTACGCTAATACAAGACAGAAGACGAGAAAAACAACTATGAAAGCTGATTTTAGAACAATTGAATACGCACCCGGTAAAGAGCTGACTGTTGACACCGGAAGACTTGCTAAACTTGCAAACGGCAGCTCGTTTGTACGCATTGGAGACACGGTAGTAATGGCTACGGCCACTGCAGCCCGCGAGGCCAAGCCTGGCCAGCCGTTTTTTCCACTGACAGTGGAATTCCGGGAAACCTTTGCTGCCGGCGGTAAATTTCCCGGCGGTTTCATCAAAAGAGAAGGTCGTCCTTCCGAAAAAGAAATTTTGTCTGCCCGTTTGATCGACCGGACCATCCGTCCGCTTTTCCCCGACGGATTCATGAACGAGACCCAGGTCATATGCCAGGTGTTTTCATCCGATGGTGAAAACGATGGCGACGTGATCGGTGCCGTTGCGGCCTCCCTGTCCCTGACATTGTCCGACATTCCGTTCGAAAATCCGATGGCCCAGGTCCGTATTGCCCGCATCAACGGCGAGACGGTCATCAATCCCACCGTAAGCGAACTCAAAGCCGCCGATATCGAAATGACCGTAGGTGGCACCATGGAAAGCGTGGTAATGGTGGAAGGTGAGATGGAAGAGGCCTCCGAAGAGGATATGGTCGATGCCATCCGCGAGGCGCACGAGGCCATCAAGAAACTTTGCCAGTTCCAGTTGGATCTGCAGAAAGAGTTTGGTAAAGAGAAATGGGAAAATCCGGAATCGGCCATTGACCCGGAGCTTGATGCCAAAGTCCGCGAGAAGGTCGGGGACCGGTTTTTGGAGATCAGCCGCCAGAAGCTGTCCAAAAAAGAGTATGGCCTGGCTGGCAAAGAGATCCGTACCGAAGTAAAAGAAGCCCTTGCCGAAGAATTTCCGGAGCAGGAAGAGAACATCTCCGAGGTGTGCTACGCTATCCAGAAAGAAGCCATGCGCAAGGTCCTCCTGGAGGAGAACCAGCGTATCGATGGACGCCAGCCGGCGGATATCCGTCACATCTGGACCGAGGTTGGCTACCTGCCGCGCACGCACGGCTCGGCCATCTTCACGCGCGGTGAGACCCAGGCGCTCGTATCCGTAACACTGGGAACCAAGCGCGATGAGCAGATGATCGATACCCTTTTCTACAACAGTTCCAAGCGCTTTATGCTGGATTACAACTTCCCGCCGTATTGCACCGGCGAGGTCAAGTTCATGCGCGGTGTTTCCCGTCGCGAAATCGGCCACGGCAACCTTGCCGAGCGTTCCCTGAAGAAGATGGTTCCGAGCACGGATGATTTCGACTACACCATCCGCGTGGTGTCTGATGTCCTGGAGTCCAACGGATCCTCCTCCATGGCTTCCGTCTGTGGCGGTTCGATGGCTCTGATGGATGCCGGTGTTCCCGTGAAAAAACCGGTTGCCGGAATTGCCATGGGCATGATCGTGGGCGACGGCAAGCATGTCGTACTCTCCGATATCCAGGGAGAGGAGGACCATATGGGCGACATGGACTTCAAGGTTACCGGAACGGCTGACGGCGTCACCGCCTGCCAGATGGATATCAAAGTGAAGGGCATCTCCTACGATGTGATGGTGGAAGCCCTGAAGCAGGCCCGTGAGGGACGTCTGCATATCCTTGAGAAAATGGCCGAAAGCATTTCAGCTCCGCGTCCCGAAATTTCCCAATATGCTCCGTCATTCGAGAAAATTGAAGTTGAAACGGATCAGATTGGCGGTATCATCGGACCCGGTGGCAAAGTGATCCAGTCGATCCAGAGAGAGACTGGCGCCGAAGTCATGATCGAGGAAGTTGGCAACAAGGGTGTTGTCACCATTTCTGCCGACAGCCGGGAGAAAATCGATGCTGCGATCCAGAAGATCAAAGCCATCACCGGCGATCTGGAGGAAGGGGAAGTGTACACCGGCACCGTGCGATCTATCAAGGAGTATGGTGCCTTTGTGGAGATCCTCCCCGGTCGCGACGGTCTGCTTCACATTTCGGAAATCGATCACAAACGTATCAACAAGGTATCGGATGTGCTTTCCGAAGGAGATGAGATCGAAGTGAAACTGCTGAAAGTGGAAGATGGCGGCAAGCTTCGGCTTTCCAGAAAGGCGCTTCTCCCTAAAGAATAAGGGAAAAGTCCTTGCATTATCGGGATGACGGGATTGCACCGGACCAACGGTCTGTTGCCGCGATCCCGCATCCATCGGAAAACCATGAAATGTCCATGACGGCTCCCCGTCTCACAGGAGCATGATTATAATCGTCATGGACACTCTATCTGACCTGTTGAATCAAAATTGATTTAAACAGATTAAAAAGCGTCGCCATATTATGGTGACGCTTTTTGTATATTTGGGCACTTGCAACT
>RECX01000206.1 GCA_007693825.1 Balneolaceae bacterium | reverse complement strand
ACGCCGGGCCGCATCCACAAGGAAAAACAAGGAAGCACGCCGGGCCGCATCCACAGGCAGCGGGGTTCCTGAACTCAAATTCAAAGCGATACGATTTATGAACGAATATCAGCAGCTCGACCAGCAAAGCCATTTTCAGGCGTACAAGCGCCTGCCTATCACCCTGAGCCATGGGAAAGGGGCGCGTGTGTGGGATGTGGACGGCAGGGAGTACATCGACGTGCTGGCGGGCATCGCGGTCAACGCGCTCGGGCACGCGCATCCCGCGCTGGTCCACGCCATCAAGAACCAGGCGGAGAAACTGCTGCATGTCTCCAATTTCTACACCACGGCGCCGCAGGCGCTGCTGTCGGACCGGCTGGTGAAGCTGAGCGGGATGGACCGCGTGTTCCTGTGCAACAGCGGGATGGAGGCGATCGAGGGGACGTTCAAAACCGCCCGGAAATTTGCGAAAAGCCAGGGCAAGGACGGGCCGATTTTGTCGATGGAAGGGTGTTTTCACGGACGGTCGCTGGCCGGGATCGCCTCGGGCAAGGAGAAGTACCAGCAGGGGTTTGAGCCGATGCCGGCCGGGTTCCGGCAGATCCCGTTCAACAGCCGCGAGGCGGTGGAGGAGTTTGTGGACGGCCAGACGGTGGCGGTGATCATCGAGCCGGTGCAGGGCGAGGGCGGGATACGTCCGGCCGACCCCGATTTTCTCCGTTTTGTGCGCGAAAAGTGCGACCGGCACGGCACCACGCTCATTTTCGACGAGATTCAGTGCGGGATCGCGCGCACCGGACGCATGTTCGCCTGGGAGCACAGCGGCGTGAAGCCGGACATGATGGCGCTGGCCAAAGGGCTGGGCGGCGGGGTGCCGGTGGGGGCGTTCCTGGCCCGGGAGGATATCGCCGGAGCGCTGCAGCCGGGCGACCATGGGACTACGTTTGGCGGCAATCCGCTGGCGTGCGCGGCGGCGCTGGCCGTGCTGCGGACCGTTGAGCGGGAAGGCCTGGTGGCGCAGGCGGCCGAAAAAGGGGCGTTTCTGATGAACGAGCTGGAGAAGAAGCTGGGTGGACATCCACTGGTGGAAGAGATCCGCGGCCTGGGCCTGATGGTGGGCGTGGCGCTCAAAACCGACGGGGCGCCGGTGGTGCGCGCCATGGCAGAGCGCGGTGTGCTGGCCAATGCCGCATCGCTGACGGTGATCCGGATGGTGCCGCCGCTGGTGATATCCGAGGCGGACCTGTCGCGCGCGGTGGACGTGCTGCGCGAGGTGCTGGAAGAGCAGGGGGACGCGGAAGGCAAGAGTGCGTAATCCACAAGAGTGCGTAGACCACAAGAGTGCGCAAGCCATGCGTAATCCATGCGTGAGCTTCCTGCCAAGCAGGATTTACAATAATTTAAGGTATTTTAATTTATTAGATACTTTTGGGTTTTTTTTATAGTTTGACCGAAACTGTGTGAAATTTCGAAAACTGTGTCCAATTTCGGAGTTTTCGCAGTGCAAAAGATAACACGGAGATTCCGTACGCATCCCGCGGATTCCCGAAACATTTGTAAATCATCGACCGGCTTACTGAAATCAACTCTTGGGGAGGAAAGATGAAAACTATTTTTGTACGTGGAACCTATATGCTGACCGCCTTTATTCTGGTGTTGTCGCTCTCATTTTTAAGTAATTGTGATACTACGAGTTCGTCCTTTGACCCCATAGAAATAACCGGTCAGGTCCTCGATGTCGATACGGACGAGCCCATTGCCAACGGTATTGTCCGGCTCGTACAGCCCACACCTGAAAAATCGACTGTCACCGATGGGTCCGGGAGATTTTTCTTTGAGGTGGATGTTGACAGCACGGTCAATGTCCGCGTCCTGATAAGCAAGGAAGGATATCAGACGATCACGCTGGAAACAGTGGCCATTCCCGAGCGGAACATTGAGTTCCCCGTTGCCAGGCTTGGCATGATCCGGGACGAGGACGATGATGATCTCCCGATTGATGACGATGATGATCCGGATGTCACAGCAGGTGAGCCGGCAAGCATCGTGCTCTCATCCATTTCCTCCGAAACAATTACCGTCAAGGAAACAGGCGGAACCGAGCAGGCCGAGTTTGTATTCCAGGTGGCCGATTCGGCCGGTCGACTGGTTTCCGGGGCCGATGTGGAATTCAGGCTGGGTTCATCGCCGGGTGGCGGAGAGGTCATCGATCCGCTGACGGCCACTTCGGACGAGAGCGGCCTGGCCAGGACAACCCTGACCAGCGGCACCATATCCGGCGTAGTGCAGGTCATCGCCAGCATCCAGCGCGACGGGTTTGCAGTGGAGTCGCGGCCGGTGCGCGTTTCCATACAGTCCGGGCTGCCCAGCGACAACCACTTTACCCTGTACCGGCCCAGCCCCCGTAACGTGCCGTTTGACGGAACATCACAGATCAGTGTGATGCTTGGTGACAGATACGGCAATCCGGTCGCACAAGGAACCCGGGTCTACTTTACAACGAACTATGGCGTGGTTGGAGCGTCCGCTGTCACGAACGCAGATGGTCAGGCAGGGGTGACACTCCGTCGCGGGAATCCCTCGCCGCCGGACGGCTTTGTCACCGTCAGTGCGCGGACCGTCGACGAAAACAACCAGAGCATCGAAAGACAGGCATCGGTGCTGTTTTACTTCCCGCCAATCATTATTGATGTTGAACCGTCCGATTTTCTCATTGAGCATCTGAGCGATCAGACGTTCAATTACACCGTTATGGATGTCAACGGCAATCCGCTTCCGGGAGGAAGCAACATCACTGTGACGGTGGAAGGCGAGGATGTCGAGGTCATCGGTGACGTGTCCGTTACCCTTGGTGATCATATGAGCGGCGGTCAGGGCATAACCCAGTTCTCCTTCAATGTCGCCGGGATCAATGAGGAACTTCACGAAAATCCCAGGCCGGTGTTCATCGAAATCAAGGCCACCACCTCCACCGATACCCAAATAGTACAGATTCAGGGAAGGAAAGAAAAGCAAGTTATGGATTAGGAATGCCCTGAACGCCTGTTCCTGCTTTAGTGATTATAAACGGTAATGATAAAAACGCTTGCTGCTCTTCTGACAGCAAGCGTTTTTTTTTGGCAAATTGCATCCTCCCGGTTCCGGGACACTTTATTTCTCCCGTCAGATAATACTCTCCATTTTCCATGCAGTTTTGGTTTGGAATCTCTAACTTATAGCATCATCATCGCTTTACGCCAATCAATCGCGAAATTCACGGATTATGCCGGTTACCTTTCCGATGCGCTGTACCCCGGAAGCTGCACTTGAAAAAAACTCTGTAACTTCTGCAGAGTTGGTGCGTCTTACCCGTGGCATCAGAATGTGCAGGATGTATCCGGCCATGGCCTGCCGTGAGGAACGTATCACCCACTCGGGGCAACGGTAATGAAACGGGTAGAAATACCGGATACGGAGATCCTTGAACGGATACGCAGCGGCGAAAAAGAGCTGTTCCGTATCATCATGGATCGCTATGCGCACCTGGTGTTCCATGTGGTACGCCGATATGAAACCGATGATGAAGCAATGAATGAAAGGGCACACGAAATATTCCTGAAGACGTATGAACGGATGGACTCGTTCCGGGGAAAATCCGAATTCTCTTCCTGGCTTTATCGCCTGGCCCATAATCATTGTCTGGATCAGAAACGGCGACGGAACTACCACAATGCGTTCTTTTCCGAACTCCCCGGGGATTTCCACGAGGGAATGAAGGACGGAAACCCGGCTCCGGATTCCGCCATGGAGGCCGACGACCGATCGGAAGCCCTGTGGAAAGCCATGAGCCGGATTGGCGATGACTATGCGGTTCCGTTGCTGATGAAATATCGCGACGGCATGTCCTACGAGGATATCTCGGAGGACCTGAACGTGCCGGTCGGCGCCCTGAAAGTAAGGGTGCACCGTGCGCGGAAGCAATTGAAAAACTACCTTGAGGATGTGTTATGAGTCTCAATAACGAAGACTGGCTGCAACGGTATCTGGACGGTGAGCTTTCCGGTGAAGAAGAACGGCAGGCATTGCATGCCATTGCCGAAGATCCGGAACTGCGGGATCTGCTGAAGTTCGATCTCCACCTCCGCCAGCATCTGGCATCGGAATCCCCGGCGCCGGACAAGTCGGAGCGTGCACTGCCCGCCGGATTTGCAGACAGCGTTATGCAGGCCATTGACCGTAAGGAAACAGCACGGTCCGCATCCACCAGGGAAGAAAAAGAAACCGCGAACATACGTAGCATCGGCCAGCGCCTGTGGCAGCCACGGCCCATTATGCTCCGGCCGGTATGGTCCGCCGGAATCGCCGCCGCCCTTCTGATCCTTTTTGTGCTTACCCCCGTGATGTTCCTGTCTCTTCAGGATGAAGCGGAGCCGGCCCCGATGCCGGTCCGCCAAATTGTCGAAGAGCGGCACGACCGGGTGCTCATGCGTTTTGTCTACGTGGACCGCGACGCCGAATCGGTGTCCGTGGCCGGTGACTTCAGCGACTGGGAACCCATTGCGCTCACGCGGCAGAACATCAACGGCGATGTGGCATGGACGGGCATCATCCCCCTGGAGCGGGGACAGCACCGTTACATGTTCCTGAAAGACGGCGAGCGTTGGGCAACCGACCCGCTGGCCGGCAGATACATTGACGACGGATTCGGAAACAGAAATGCAGTCATAAATCTCTGATGCGATACCTGCTTACCGGCATTATCATGACAACCGTGATGTCCATGGGAAATAACGCGTTTTCACAGCGGATAGGGACCGATGTCTTCCTTTCGGCCGAGACGGGGTATGTTTCCAACATCTACCTGAACCCGTACGTGCCGGAGTGGGACCGCAGCCTTATTTCCCCGTTCAGCTCTTTTTCCCCGGTTGTCCAGTTGCGGTGGGCCGACGGCAAAAACAGCGTATCGGCCAGCGGAACCGGCTATTTCATGCGACTTTTTGACGAACGGGACGGCTGGAGCGGTGCCTACCTGGCCTCGATGTACCGCCGCCGCCTTACCTCCTCGCTCTCGGGGCGCGTCTCCGGCGGAACCAATTTCTTCTCCGGCGCCCGATTCAATAACATCCAATGGCTGCAGGCCGGCACCGAGTGGGCCTTTTCGCCGTTTGGCAAACTGGAGGCCCATGTTGGATCCGCGTGGCAATCGGTCACGGGATTCGGGGAAGGGGAGGATGCGGTCAGAAGCCGGAACGACTCCTACCGCCTGGGCGCCGAATACTGGCCGGGATACCGGTGGCGGCTTCAGGCGCAGTTTTTCAGCGGACTGGGACATATCACCAGTCCCGGTGATGGATTTGTAAGCAGCATCTCGGCAACACGTTTCATGCAGAACCGGATGGCGGTCACACTCCGGACGGGTCTGGAACAGTACTCCCAGGAATTCCTGATGAGTCCGGAAAACGGCGGCGGGCCTCCTTTTGGCGGTATCGGTCCGGCCGAAGACGGAAGCATGGTAACCCTGGAAGACCGTTTCCACCGGACGACCCTCACCGTCTCCTATCCGATGCTGGACAATGTGTCGGTGACGGGGACGGCAACCGGTCTGCTGTGGTTCAGCAGCGAAGATGACGACGTGCTGACCGATTTCCAGATATCCGCCGGCCTGCAGGTGTCCTTTTCGCCAAAACGGATCCGCGAGGGAGAAATAGGCTCGCTTGAATGGAATCAGCGTGACAGCGGTGAGAAGGCCGTGACCGTGCGATACAGAGGCGACGAGCGGCTCTATATCACGGGTGATTTCAATGATTGGGAGCTGCCCGGAGTTCCTTTGCAGAAAACGGGCAGAAACCGGTACCGTGCCGAACTGGAACTGCCTTCAGGGGTATATCAGTATAAAATTGGGGTGCGGGACAATGGCAGTCTTGAGTGGCTTGCGTTTCCCGGGGAAGCGGCTACCGTGAGCGATGGCTTCGGTGGCAAAAACGGAAGGATAATTATTGATCATGGAGAGTAAAATTACGGTGAAAACCATACCTAACAAAAACGAGACGGAATACAGAATGTATTTTGTTCAATACAACAGCACTGGAAGCACCGGGGACTACCGGCTGGTATATCTCCCGAAGCAGGCTTCCCGGGACGCCAACACCATCCCGTCCTTCAGGAAATGGAGTGTTCTGGCCCTGCTTCTGATGGCCGTTCTTTCCGCGTCCCTTTTCAACCCTGTCCTCGCACAGCATGAGACCGCGGAATACCGCGCTGTTCAGGAGCAGGCAACGGCCGCCGGCATCGATGCGGATCGCCTTGAGAGCCTGATTGTCCGGGCGCAGCAGCGCGGCGTATCGCCCGACCAGCTGCAGGGCATGATCGGTCCCGCCATCACACTGGCAGAGAAAGACCTGCCCTACCAGTCCGTGCTGCAAAAGACGCTTGAGGGCATGGCCAAGCGGGTCCCGGCCGGGAATATCCGCATGGTGACGGAAAACATCGCAGGCGGCATCACGCGCGCGGCAGATGTCATTGATCCCTGGATGGCGCGAAGCGAAGTAGGCGCCATGGTGGCAGCCGTCAGGGGCGGACGGGAAACCGGGGTTGCGGCACGCGAATTCCGCAGTACGTTTATTGAACATGCCTCCTATGCCTTCCAGCAGGATACGGAAGAGCAGACCGTCCGGGAGTTCCTGGACCAGGCGCTCACGCCCAATGTCGTTGAACGCCATGCCATCGCCTCGGTGGCGGCAGGGTTGAGGGCGCTGCCCGAAATGCCAACCTCACAGGAAAACCCGGGAACAAGCATCCGGTTGTTGGTCAGGGCGCTGGATGCCGGATTCACTCCGGGCGAGATCCGGCAGCTTCCGGACGCATTCCGCTCGGCCCAGTTCCACAGCCAGCTTCCGGCGGATCGTGTGGCACGCGGCCTGGATCATCAGCTGCGTGAAAACATACCCGCTGCCCATATCCTGGAAAACCTGTTCCAGGGCAACGTCGGCGGAGGTCCGCCAGGATTCACCCCGCCCGGCCTGGAAAACAGGGAGGGCCGGGGCTCCGACCGGGCCCGGGACCGCAGGCCCGTTACGCCGCCTCCTTTCAACGACTGATTCATCAAAAATAGTTTTTTTCTGTAACCTTTTCCAATTGCTGGCGTCATACGGGCAGATTGCAAACAGAACGAATGAATTCGCGGACGGGATGTCACACCATATCATCCCATCCGGGGAAACTCACAGGACCCGTTAAGCAGGAAAATCATGTCAGAAAAGAATTACTCAAGACTTGCGGCTTATTCCCTTGAACTTGAAATGAAGGATGCCTTTCCATTTGAGAACATACAATGGAACCCGGAAAAAGTTCAGCTCGAACAGAACTACCCCAATCCCTTCAACCCGGTGACCGTCATCCGGTTTGAAATTCCGGAAGAATCCCGGGTCAACCTCAAGATCTACAACGGTCTCGGCAAGCTGGTCGCAGTGCTCAAGGATGACGTGATGCCTGCCGGATCCTATGAAGTGGCATGGGATGCTTCCATGATGCCGGGCGGCAACTATCACTACAAGCTGCAGGTCAATCACAGGATTTTAACTAAAACGATGACACTCGTAAACTGAATACCATTTATATGAAGAACATAGATTTCAAACGCCATTTTTCCACAGCCATTGCAGCCATGCTGCTGCTCTTTTTCACCATGTCCGCGTGCGAACAGGGGTTGGACAATCCGGGTACGCTCCGGGTGGTAATGCATGACAATCCCGGCGAATTCCAGGAAGTTTGGATCGAAGTCCTTCGTGTGGAGGTCAACAACCTGGACGATGAAGATAACGGCTGGCAGGTAATCGGTGAGCCGGGTGAGCAATATGATCTGCTGACGCTGGTGAACGGAAACCAGGCTTTACTGGCGGACACCGAGCTGGAAGCAGGCACCTACCGCCAGATCCGCCTGATCCTTGGCAATAACAACTATGTGGTGGTGAATGGGGATACCTATGGCCTAAAGACCCCGTCCGCACAGCAGACCGGTGTCAAACTCAATATCGACGCTGAAATCCAGCCCGGAATCACCTATACATTGGGCCTGGATTTTGACGTGAACAAGTCCATTGTCAAAAGAGGAAATGCCCCGGTGCCGGATCCGTATCTGCTCAAGCCGGTGATCCGCGCCTATGCACAGGCCGCAACGGGTATCATCAGCGGTGTGGTGGATCCGTATGTGGAAGGAACCATGGTCTCGACCGAAGTGGAAGACGAAACCGTATCCACCTTTGTGGAAGAAGAAACCGGTGCGTTCAAACTTGTTGGACTTCCGGCCGGTGTCTATGACATCGTAGTTGATGCAGGTGTGGATTACGAACCCTTTACCGTGGAAGACATAGAAGTCAAGGCTGGAGAGACCACGGATGTGGGTGTTATCGAGCTGGAATAAGTCGGCAACGGCAATGATGACAACGGCGATGGTGAAAACGGAGATGATGACAACGGCTAATGATACAATGAAGAGTGACGAGTGACGCTGCGTTGAGCGCAGAACTTCCTTAACTATTTATCAGAAAACAGAGTAAATGAACAGAAGTTTCACATATAAAAAAGGGACCGGTTTCTGTTGGTCCCTTTTTTTTATGCCCGGGGGAGAGATCACAAGAGGGGCCGCAAAGGAAGCCGGGGGAGCGAGCATTAATGGGACCATTAGAGGGATCATTAGAGGGATCATGGAAGGGACCGTGAAAGCAGCTCTGACATTGGCCGTGGTACTGGCTGTTTTTCTCGCGCCGTTGGAAGTCCGGGCGGCGGCAGGCAATGATGATCCCGTCATGAAGCGTGCCGTGGACGCCGGTGTCGATGCGGAACGGGTCGAGCGCCTGGTAAATCGGGTGCAAAGCCGGGGTATGACGCAGGATCAGCTTGAGCAGATCCTGCTGCCGGTCATTTCACTTGCTGAAATGGATCTTCCATACGACCTGGTGATGCAGAAGGCGGCAGAAGGGCTGGCCAAGCAGGTTTCCGCTCCCGGTATCATGCTCGTTCTCGACCATATGCAAGGCAGCATGGTGCGCTCTGTCGCCATTGTCGATCCATGGATGGCGCGTCCGGAAGTGCAAGGTTTGATCGAGGCGAAAAAAGGTGCGGCGACCACGGCTGAAGCAGCCAGGCTGTATCGTGGCATGCTGCTGGAGAGCGCCTCACATTCCCTGCAGAACAATGCGGATGAGGACGTGCTCCGCGAGTTTCTGGAGGAAGCGGCATCCTCGAAAATAATGACAAAGGGCAGTCCGGCATCCATTGCGGCCGGCTTGCAGGCACTTTCCGAAATGCCCATGACACAGGAAAATCCGGGCCTGAGCATCCGGCTGCTGGTTGGGGCCATGAATGCCGGCTTTACCGTTTCAGAGATCCGGGAGCTGCCCCATGCGTTGCGTTCGGCACATTTTCACAACCGCCTTCCCATGGAACGAATTGCCGGGAGCATGGATAAGCAGCGCTATGAAAACATCCCCGCAGTACAGATCATGGAATATCTTCTCCGCGGGAATATCGTTGGGGGTCCGGCCGGCTTTCAAACGCCGGATGTGCCTCGGGACCGGGAATCGGATCGGGGCAGGGACAGAATGCCTCCAACAGCGATATTGCCATAGTTTGCCATAGTTTGCCATAGTTTGATGTTCATCGCTGCCACTGGACATGCCTGGAGCCGGACAAGATCTCCCGGAGCGAAAAAACCTTGTAACCTTTTGAATCTACAGGCGTCCTACAGTCAGAATAAACAAGAAAATTTGCTTGTGAAGCATTGAAAGAGCAAATGAGATTAGATGTTCTGGTTATGAAAAAGAAAAGAAATTACCCCGTTATTGCAGCAATCGTGCTCGGGCTTGTCATGCTGCTTTTTGGCACCAGGCTGTCCGCACCGGTTAACAGCCATGCGGAACTTTATCCGGAAACACGAGTAATGGAAACACGATCTATGACGCAACGCAATTGATGTCGCTTATTGGTTCTGCGTCTGAATTTTTTCAAGATAAGGGCGACAGACCAGGGGGGACATGTCTTATGGCTGGGATATGTCCCCCCGCTTGAAATTTAAAAACACCGATTTTCAGCCGCAAACAGCTAAACAGTTAACAATCCGTATCACGGCAGGTGAGATAACCGAAATTGATGACGTAATTACTTTGACTTTGATGCAGTAAGAAGGCGATGCAGCAAGAAGGCGATTGACTTGTACTCTCATCCTTACTGTTCATCAAGAGAGTATTCATCCGGAGATGCAGCAATACATCAGCATGAGTCCGGATATCCCGAACTGACAACCGGCTACCCCGCCGGAACTACCTTAGGGATATCCGGCTTTTTTTTGTCCGGGAGCCGGCCGCAGAGAGCTACATTACCGGATTCGATCTGGTAGATGCTGCGGGATATGCGACCTCCAGTCAAATTACGGGTAAAGCCTTTGCATCTGATATGGCCGATCCGACTCCGATACGCCTGACCACTGCTGTTGGTGATATGGAAACTGCTTTCACAGATGCGGCAGGGCGCCCGGAACCATGACGTTTTCTGGCAGGTATCCGGAGAGGTTTCGATTTGCCCGGGGAGTCGATTGTCCGGTTGACCGTCTATGACATGCTGGGCCGGGAAGTAACCGTATTGGTTTCCGGTTCACGGCCGGCGCTTTTTAGAAGGACCGCTTCTGGTCGAATGTAATTAGGCGGATGCCGGGGATTATCGTGATGACCGTAACCCAGGTTGGTTGTGATTTACTTCATAAATCGAATAAATACCGGAAATCAGTGATATCTGTAAGTCTTAAAGCTCTGTATGCAACACAAACCATTGAATTTGTGCGCATTTTATTGAGCAGATAAATCAAATGCATAAACCACATAAACCAAGAGTATATGATGAAACATTTTTATCTCATTGCAATCGCACTTTGCCTGTTGCTAACCGCACAGGAATCCGGCGCCCAGGACAGGAAATTCGGACTCGGCGCAATGCTGGGCGAACCTACAGGATTGAGCGCAAAACTATGGACATCAGGCAACAATGCCCTGGCATTCGGTCTGGGTTGGTCTACCTATCACCACCGGCATGACAACAGAGGCACCCGCATTCATGCCCACATGGATTATCTGTGGCATTCATTTGACACCATCCAATCTGAGGAACAATTCGTGATACACTATGGCGTGGGTGCCCGATTCAAGGACCGGGGTGGCGATAGCGGCTCCCTGGCTATTCGCGGTGTGGGCGGTGTAAACTGGCTGCCACGCAATACGCCCATCGATATCTTTCTGGAACTGGCGCCCTCGCTCGAACTTACTCCCTCAACCGGGTTTGGCCTTGATGCCGCATTGGGTGCTCGGTATTACTTTTAAAGCAGCGCTGCAAGAAGATCCGGCAACAACAAACGAAGGTACTTGCACTACATACATATGATCACAAACAACCAGACATCATGGGGCTCACTATGAAACTATACCAGAAACTGTTCACGTGTGTTATCGGCCTCGGCCTCTTGACGGCATGTGGAAGCACCAACCCTCCCAGCCAGCAGCTTACGGAAACACAAATGGTGATTCAGCAAGCGGAACAATCGGGAGCGGATGAATATGCACCTCTTGAAATTCGGGAAGCCAGAATAAAGCTGGGGCTGGCCAGGGAAGCTGTGGAAGCCAAGGATTATGACAAGGCAATACGCCTGGCCGAACATGCCAGGGTGGATGCCGAACTTGCCCAGGCAAAAGCGCAGTCCGGAAAAGCCGAAAAAGCGGTTGCGGAATTAAGGGAGAGCATCCGGGTTCTGAAGGCGGAAATCGAAAGAAACCAAAGAACCGACTAACCATCACTTGAGGAAAAACACATGAACCCATTACGATTACCACACGAAAAAATCTTGCCCGGGGCAGGATATGCAATCATCCCCGTGCTCATTCTTCTGGTCGGGTGTGGAGGACCACCGGCTCAAAACCCGCTCCTTAACAGCGCAACCGAAGCATACAATGCAGCAGAACAGGACGGCATGGTTGTTCAATATGCCCCTGTAGCCCTGAAAGAAGCCGAGGAGGCACTTGAAATAAGCCGGGACTTGTGGACAGCTAAAGCGGATAAGTCGGCCATTGAGCACCATGCCTATCTTGCAAGGCAAAAAACATTCATAGCCAGGGAAACGGCAAAACGGAATGCTGCGAACAGTGAGATATCCCGCGGAGAAGTGGAGCGGCAGCAGGTATTGCTGGAGGTTCGGCGAAGTGAAGCAGACCGAT
>RECX01000116.1 GCA_007693825.1 Balneolaceae bacterium | reverse complement strand
GGTTGTCGGGCCGGTATTCGTCGAAGTGCATGTCGAAGATGCCCGGCGTGTAGTCGAACGGTCCGGCCAGCATGCGCGTGAACGGCAGGATCACCACGTGCTCGGGCGGGTTGCCCTGCCCCTCCCACAGCCCGTCACCGCCGCCCCAGGCGTTGTACTCCTGTCCGCGGGCCACCTCGCGCGTCATCAGGTTCGGCCAGGTGCGCCGCAGGCCGGTGTCCTTCACGCCTTCATGCACATTCAGGGAGATTTTGTGGGATGCGGCCAGTTCCACCACCCGCTGGTGATGTTCCACCATGAACTGTCCGTGGTGCCACTCGAACTGCTCATTGCCATGCTCGTCGTAGCGCATGATCTCGCGGCCGTGTCCCACATAGCCGGTCTTCACCGCACGCACGCCCAGGCGCTCGTACAGGGCAAAGCCTTCTTCCATCTGCGATTCGTAATGGAGCACGGTGGCCGAGTTTTCATGGTGTCCCATCAGGCGAGTGCCATTGTCCAGGGCGTACTGCGCCACGCCTTCCAGGTCAAACTCGGGGATGGATTCGGTGAAATCAAAGACCACGCCGCTCTCGTACCAGTTCTCGTCCCAGCCGGGATTCCATCCTTCCACCAGTACATGGTCGAAGCCGTGTTCGGCGGCGAAATCGATGTAGCGCATGGCCCGCTCGGTGGTGGCCCCGAGCTTCGGTCCGCGCCCCCAGGTGTACTTGTCCAGGTGCATCCCCCACCAGATTCCGACATATTTGCCGGGCTCGATCCAGGATGTATCCCTTATCTTGTTGGGCTCGTTAAGGTTGAGTATGAGGTAGGAGGTGATGAGTTTGCCGGGATCGTCGGCTATCTGCAGGGTGCGCCACGGGGTGACCATGGGCGCCGATCCGCGCACGCGCACACCGTCCGACCACGGCATGATGTTGGCCTGCAGCGTGTACCCATCCACCCGTTCCAGCGTCATGGTGGAGTAGTCGACCAGGGCGGCCTCGTGGAAGCTCAGGTAGAGTCCGCCGTCGGTCTGCATGGTGAGCGGGGTGTGGACCGTGTCAGCCTCCGAGAGCGGGGTCTCTTTGGTCAGATATTCAAACCGGTTCCACTGGTAGGCATCGATGTACCACGAGCGGTGGTCGCCTGTGAGGGCGAATTCGGTGAGCTCGTCCATGATAACAAGCGTATCGAGGTGCGGCTGTTCGGGGATTTCATAGCGGAAGGCGATACCGTCGTCGTAGGCGCGGAAGATGACGGTGAGTTCGCGTCCGTCGTCACGGTCCTCGGCCAGGTTCACCCGCAGCTCGTTGTAGTTGTTCCGGATGAACTGCTTTTCGCCCCAGACCTGCTCCCAGGTTTCATCGACCTCTCTGAAGTCGACCGATGCGACGACAAAATTGTCACGCAGGTCGGGCACTCCGTCCAGTTCAAAACCCAGCCGGGACCGCGCCAGGACCTTCTTGCCGCGATGTTCGACCAAAAAGTGCGGGACACCGTCCTTGTCCCGTTCGGAATCCCGCCGGGGCTGCGCCCGGACCTTCTTGTCTCGATGCTCGACCGAGTAGTACGGGACACCGTCACCGTCCAGCTGAAAAATGACGGTGTTGATGTAACCCGGCGAAGTGACGCCGTATGTTCCGGTGTCAATATCCCGCGCGAGGAGGTAAAGAAGCAATGCAACAAGCGCGGCAACCGCGACAAGAATGACTACAAATCGTGAGCCCATGAGATTCCCTGTGTATCGGTTAGTGGTTCAGGACCGGCGGCAGCTCACCCATATCTGCTGGTTTCAGAGGATGGTTTCAGAGGATGTTTCCAGAGGATGGATGCGGGTTCTTGCTGATTTCAGCCGGAATATCCGGAATATCCGGATACCCGTTCCGTATCTGACGCTGCCTTCCGCGATCTTACCTGAAAAGGTAATGTATTTGGACAAAAAGCGCTAAGATAACCGGCCGGCTTAGGTGCCATTCCCATGGTGATCTTCTCCGATTGTTTTTTTTTTGGATATTCATGTCCTTTTTGCATATTCGTTGCTTGTGGCGATATACCGGTTTCCACATTGGCCGCGGTATCCGCTCTCAAAATGCCGCGCCGATCTGCACAAACGGACCCGGCGGCACACCGATTTCCCAACCATGTAACCGAACTCCCGACCCAGTGCCATGAAACGAACATGACAGCCTGCTTCTGACGCACAGGAGCATGATTATATTCTGTCATGTGAGTTCATTCTGACCATATGAATCCAAATTGATTTAAACAGATGAAGAAACCCTTTCGAATCCTGCTTCTGTCGCCATTGCTTTTCCTGCTCCTGAACGGTACAGGCCTGCTTCCCGGAACTTCCGGCCATCTATTCGCCCAGGAACAGCCCGTAGCCGTCACCGGCGCGGAGATCATCACCGTGACCGGCGAAACGTACGAAAACGGTACCCTGCTGGTCCGCGACGGCCGCATCATCGCCGTGGGCGACGCCGCATCGGTATCCATCCCCTCTGATGCCGAAGTGATCGACGCAACCGGCAAGGTGGTCATGCCGGGACTGGTGGATTCGCACTCGCACATCGGCGAAGGTGACGGCGGGGACCGTTCCGCCGCACTGCATCCGGATGTGCGGATCATGGACACCATCTATCCGCGGAGCGACTCGTTCCGGCGCGCGCTGGCCGGCGGACTGACTTCCGTGAACGTAATGCCCGGATCCGGCCACCTCATCAGCGGCCAGACGGTCTACCTCAAACTGCGTCCCGCCAACACGGTTGAGGAGATGCTGATCATGGTGGATGAGGAACGCGGCATCTACGGCGGACTCAAAATGGCCAATGGTACCAATCCGTTGCGCCAACCCCCATTCCCCGGTACGCGCGCCAAATCGGCGGCCATGGTCCGCGCCATGTTCATCCGCGCGCAGGAATACCAGGCCCGCATCGAGGCGGCGCAGGGCGACCCGGAACGCATGCCGGCCCGCGACCTTGCCCTGGAGACCCTGGTGGAAGTGCTGGAAGGCAGGCGCATCGTCCACAACCACACCCACCGCCACGACGATGTGCTGACGGCTATCCGCCTGGCCGATGAGTTCGGATACCGGATGGTGCTCCACCACGTCACCGACGCCTGGAAAGTGGCCGACGAAATCGCCGCTTCCGGGTATCCCGCATCCATCATCTATGTCGATTCGCCGGGGGGCAAGCTGGAGGCGATCAACCTGCTGCCCAAGGCGGCTCCCATTCTGGAAAAGGCCGGGGCTGATCTCGGTTTCCACACCGACGACCCCATCACCGACTCCCGCCTCTTTCTCCGTTCGCCGGCCTTTGCCATTCGCGAAGGCCTCAGCCGGCAGAAAGCGCTCGAGTCGGTCACCATAGCCAATGCCCGCATGATGGATATCGAGGACCGCACCGGTTCGCTGGAACCCGGCAAGGACGCCGATTTCATCATCCTCTCCGGCGACCCGTTCAGCGTCTACACCCGGGTGGAGCAGACCTGGATCGAGGGTGCGAAAGTATGGGACATCGAGGATCCCGAAGACCGGAAGTATGCCACCGGAGGATACCAGGTGATCCGCAGCAGCGGTCACGGACACCATCACGATCACTAACAAAACCCATTGAACAAGATGCTTGCTTTCATCCGTCCCTTTCGATCCCTGACACATCCGGCCGCCATCCTGGCCCTCACCGCCACGCTGCTGTTCCTGCCGCCATCCGCATCCTCCCAGATTGCCGTCACCGCCGATACCGTCTACACGATGGATGGCGATCCCGTTGTGAACGGCGTGGTGCTCATCCGGGATGGAAGGATCGAGCGTGTGGGTCCGGCATCGGACGTCGCCATACCCGACGGCTACGAACGCCATGAGGGCGTTGTTGCCACGCCCGGACTTTTTGACGCGCGGTCGGTGGTCGGCCTTGCCGGGTATTTCAACCAGGAACACGACCAGGACCAGCTGGAGCGCTCGCACGCCGTGCAGCCCGACCTGCGTGCCATTGACGCATACAACGCCCGTGAAGAGCTGGTCGGTTTCCTTCGCCGGAACGGGATTACAACCGTGCACACCGGACATGCGCCCGGGGCCATCGTGAGCGGACAGACCATGATCGTCAAAACCGCCGGCGGAACGGTGGATGAAGCCCTGCTGGATTCGACCACGTCCCTGGCCATTACACTGGGCCCAGGGGTCCGCGGCCAGTTCGACACGCCCGGCACCCGGTCCAAGGGCATTGCCATGCTGCGCCAGGAGCTGATCCGGGCCGCCGATTACGCCGAAAAACGGCGGCATGAGGATGCCGACCGCCGTCCCGACCGCGACCTGCGCCTGGATGCCCTGGCCGATATGCTGGAAGGCCGCCTGTTTGCCCTTATTACCGCACACAAGACCCATGACATCATGACCGCCCTGCGGCTGCAACGCGAGTTCGGTTTCCCGATGCTGCTGGACGGCGCCTCGGAGGCGTATCTGCTGCTGGATGAGATCAGGGAAGCCGGGGTGACGGTCATCCTCCATCCCTCCATGGTACGGCTCCGCGGCGAGACGGAAAATGCGGCGTTCGACACGGCTCAAAAACTGCACGAGGCAGGTATTCCTTTTGTTTTCCAGAGCGGATACGAAAGTTACGTGCCCAAAACACGCGTTGTGCTGTTCGAAGCTGCCGTGGCTGTGGGATACGGTCTGGACAGGACTGCCGCGCTGCACGCACTTACTGCCGGTCCCGCAGCACTGTTTGGCATGGATGAACGGCTCGGGTCGCTGCGCGCAGGCAATGATGCCGACCTGGTCCTCTTCAACGGAGACCCGTTCGAATACACCACGCGTCCAACCCACGTCTTCATCGACGGCGTGCTGCAGGACAAAATGGATTGATTGCTATCGAGCTTACCGGCAGCATGTCGCCATCGGCCAAATGTCGCCATCAGCAGCATGTCACCATCGGCAGCATGTCACCATCGGCAGCATGTCACCATCGGCAGCATGTCGCCGTCATCAGCCGCAGTCCGAATCAAGCCATGCCTTCGGGTTCCAGGCTGGGTTCTTCCTCTCCGTTTGTCTCGTGCAGGACGCTGGCCTCAAGTTCCAGATCGGGTTTGACCGGAAACTCACAAATGAACCGGCTTCCCTTTCCGATTGCACTCTCAAGACGGATACGCCCCCTCAGCCTACCTACAAGCATTTTTACGGTGTAAAGTCCAAGACCTGTGGACTCCTCCCCGCCTGTGGGTTTGGCGGACAGCCTGCCGAACATCTGGTACAGATTGGCCTGGTCTTCCTCGGAGATACCCGGACCTTCATCCTTCACGGCAAATTCCCAGGTGTCCCCTATGCCGAGCACCTCAACCACCACTCGGGAATGCCGCGGCGAATATTTTATCGCATTGGATATGAGATTGTCAACGATGCGACTCAGGTAGGCCGGGTCTGAGTAGGCATCTACCATGGAAATACTTTCCTGGAGGCGAATATTCTTTTTCCTGGCAATCTCCTGGAAGTTGACGACGACATTGCTTACGAGCTCATCCACCGATATATGTTCCAGTTTCAGATGCTTGGTCTCTTTTTCCAGCGAGTGGACCTCGAGCAGGCTGTTTATCAATTGATTGAGCCGGGATGCCGAGTTCATGGCCATAGTAAGGTGTTCTTTCTCCGACTCATCTGTGAGGGATTCATTGATCAGTTCCAGAAAACCGATGACGGCAAACAGCGGATTGCGCAAATCGTGGATGATCATCCCGACCAGCCGGCTTTTCTCATCGTTGAGATGCTTGAGTTCGGCATTCAGGTCCCTGAGTTGCCTGTTCTTCGCCGTAATCACCTGATTTTTTTCCTTCAGGAACTGGTTCACTTTCTCGAGCTTGTACTTGTTCCGGAAAAGGATCACAAGCAGCATTGCCGTTATCAGCACCCCCAGGATGAGTGAAAAAAGTATGAGCTGCTGATTCCGTCCCAGACGCTCCCGGTAATTGAGCTGCTGCCTGAGCAATTCGTTCTCTGCCGTTTTCAACTCCAGTTCAAGCCGGCCGCGCACTTCTTCAAACTCCCGATGCCGGCGAAGGCTGTCGATCTGATCCACATAATTTCGCTGCTGGCGCATGGCGGCAAGAGCTTCCGGATACTTGCCCATTTGCTCATTAAGCAGCGCTTCCGTATTCCAGGCTCTTGCCAGAACCTCCAGGTTGTTTATCTGCTCCGCCAGTTGTCTGGAGACCTCCAGGTATTGCCGAACTTCATCATAACGCTCTTTTTTGAAGAGTACATCGGCAAGTCCGACTGCATGGTACATGATGCCGGGCATAAAGCTGATGGACTCACTCTCCTCATATCCCTGTGCGAAAAAGGAGTAGGCAAGGTCCCGCTGGTTCGTCTCAAGGTAGATCTGGGCGAGATTGTAATAATTCTGGATCAGTGACGGACTGATTCCCATTTTCTGGTTGATCATTACGGCTTTGAACAGGGTATCGGCAGCGGCTTCCTTCTCCCCCAGGCTGCTCAGGGCATTGGCCATGTTGTTGTAATTGGCTGCAACCTGCAGCTGATTGCCAATTTGCCGGTTGATCCGCAGCGATTTCCGGTATTCCTCCAATGCCGTAACATAATCTTGCTGATTGTGCGATATCAGGCCGATGTTATTGTGGACCACCGCTTTGTTGTTCAACTCCCCGGCCTCATCCATTTTTTCCAGTGATTCATAATAGAGCCGGATCGCCTCCACAGGGTTATCCTCGGTCATGGCCCTGGCACGGGATGCATACAGCGCACCTATGGTACGCGGGTCGTCCACTTTCGGCATCAGCTCCATCGCTTTTTCAAGCAGCTCATTTCCTTCATCCGGACGATTGTCCATGAAACAGAAATTCGATTGCTGGATGAGCGCCCGGATCTTCTGTCCCGGCGTTCCGTGCTCTTCGATCAGTTCGTGTGTAACGTGCAGCAGCGCTTCACCCTCCTGGATGCGTCTGCGATCCATATATGAGACCACACGGTGCAACTTGGCATCAATCTGTGCCTCATAGTCCAGGACATCCCCGGCCCGCTCCATAACGGCGGATGTAAGGGAATCCACCTTCACAAAATCATTTCGCAGCAACGCCTCGCGGGCCTGCTTGTTCATGTCCCTCAACTCCTCAGCAACCTCACCGGACGGACCCGTGTCCGGCTCCATATCACAGGCCACAAGCGCAAACAGGGACAGACCCCAGATGAGTAACAGAAGCGATCGTAACATAACCCCGTGTGACAAACCATTAAGATTTCTTAATAATAAACAATTATGTTACATTTTTAAAGCGATCATTACTGTACAGACTTCTTTTCCCGGGGCAGCACAGTGATACGCACATTCCGTTATTATCACACTACTTAGCCCGATCACCAGAAAGGGTTTCGAATTTGAGAAGTCAGAAATGACCGCAAAAAGATACCGTCAGGCGCTAATAGTTCGTTACACTATGCGTTAGACTGCAGCAAAAGCAAACAGATGAACCGAATATGAAATATTACCGTTACGTACGATGGATTTTCCTGGCCCTGGGCCTGACCGCAGTCATCGGTCTGACGGTGATGAATGTGTATTCCCTGTACGCACTTCACGATAACAAAGTGCAAAGCTCTGTGGAAAAACAGAAGCGGCAGCTGATGGAGTATACCAATCAGGTTCGAAGCCGTTTCCGCTATCCGGTCCGAACACTTTGGCAGCTGGACATGGAAGAGGTGAAGGCCTCGCTGACTTCTCCCTCCAATGTGCATGAGGACCTGATTGTTATCATTGAGCAGGCAAGTAGCGACAGCCTGTTCTCCGATATCTATCTGTCCACCCCGGAATGTACCCCCTGTGAGCGGCATGGAGACACAATCTGGCACTATCAACCGGAAATCGGCCGCTTTGCAGCTACCACGGAGTACGACCAGCTGGTCAGTGACGGTCTGGGCATCACCCGGACCCGCATGAATGCCCTGGTGCAGGACTACCAGTGGAACACACGCGTTATCTTTGACACCCACAACAGCATGACCGTGGCACTGATCAACGCTTTGAGCAGAGAAGTGGTTGCCTACCTCCTGTTTGTCATTGACCAGGACTTCCTCGTCAATTCCTACATGGGACCCAAACTGGCCGAAACGTTCGGAACCGGCGAGGAGACCGGCATCATTGTCTGGCTGCATGACTGGACCAGGAACGAGGTGCTGTCCACCACGGCCCCTGAAGTGACCTACAGCTATCAGAATGTTGATTTCATACAGAATTTCCCCGATCTGCTCAACAACTGGAACCTGAAAGCCGCCTTTACTGCCAACCCCGATATTGCCGCATCCAGAGCATCACTCACCCGCAACCTCTTCGTCCTTGCCGGTGCCATGCTGCTGCTTATCGGTGCATTCGTCTTCATGTTTTTCACGGCACAGCGCGAACGCTCCCTGGCACAGAGACAGGCACTGTTCCTTGCCAACGTAACCCACGAACTGAAAACACCACTGGCAGTGATCTCCGCAGCCGGGGAAAACCTCTCCGACGGCAGGGTGACCGACCCCGTTCGGCTAAAATCCTACGGGACTCACATCTTCAATGAATCGCTCCGGCTTCGGACCATGATCGACCGGCTTCTGGATGTGGCCCGGTCCAACACGAAAAACGTGCACATCCGCAAGACCCAAACCCATCTGCCCCATTTTCTGCAGGGTTACCTGAAGAAAAAGAAAAGCTACCTTGAATCACATGACGTGATCCTGCACCTGGATATCGATGAAAAGGTACCGGAAATCGAGGTGGATCAGTCAGATCTTCAATCCATACTTGACAATCTCATCGACAATGCCGTCAAATACAGTCCAGACGGGAAGTTTATCGAAATCCGGACAAGCAGCAACGATCGCGTATCCCTTATGGTGAAGGACAAGGGCATCGGCATACCGAAGGAGTTCCAGAAATACATATTCGACAAATTTTTCCGGGTAGAAGACGCACTGACAGCGCAGACAAAAGGGCACGGCCTCGGCCTCTCCATCGTCAAAGACCTGACCGTGCGCAACGGCGGCACCGTCAGTGTCAGCAGCAGCCCGGGCAAAGGATCCGTGTTCACCATCCGATTCCCCGTGACGGATTCATCCGTGCCGCATAATGACACCTCCAGCCACATCCAGGAACAAACCAAACAACAGGAACCTGAGCATGTCCCCTAACAAGCAGACCATCCTTATCGTCGAAGACGAACCCAGTCTCATTTTCACACTCAAAGATACCCTTGAAAATGAGGGCTATGAGACCCTTATTGCTGAAAACGGAAAAGATGCACTGAAAATCGTTGATGAGTCACGTCCCGATCTCATGATCCTGGATGTCATGCTTCCCGGGATAAGCGGGTTTGATGTCTGTAAAAAAATCCGTGAAAAGAAGCTGATGTTCCCGATCATCATCCTGACGGCACGTGACCAGGAAATCGACAAGGTGACCGGTCTGAACATTGGCGCCGACGACTACATCACCAAGCCGTTCGGTGTGAAAGAGCTGCTCGCACGGATCCAGGCGCGGCTCCGGCGCAGTGACAATTATTCAGGCAAAAAAACCGATGTGATCAGGCTCGGGGATGTCACGCTCGATCTTAAAGAGGGATTTGTGCGCAGACCGGACGGGGATGTGCAACTGACCACCCGCGAAGTCGAAGTGATCCGTTTTCTCGCCAACTACCCGAATGAACCCGTAACAAGAAAAGCGCTGCTGGAGAACGTCTGGCGCTATGAGTTCAGCTCCAACACCAGTACGCGTACAGTGGATGTGCACATCTCAAAACTGCGCACGAAAGTGGAAATGCGTCCGGATGACCCGCGCTACCTTGTCACCATGCACGGAGTGGGCTACATGCTCAAAATTTCCTGATGACGGAATTTGACACTGCGGGATGCGTCCCCTCTCGTGATTCAAGACAGCCCCTGGCACGCTCCTGAATGGTCTGCAATACCAGGACCTCTGCAGAATCAGACCGACTGCATCTCTTCCACCTGAGAGAGGAACTGGACGAAGCCCTCAATCTGGCTCTGAAGCAGTTTTGATATGGTCTCGTCCCTGATGCCCTCATCTTCATCAAAAAGCTTGTTTACGCGCTGCAGGAAAACCCGCTCCGGATACAAGTGGGCATTCCTGTAGGCACACACCATCTGCATCTGCTCCACGGCCCGGAGCGCTCCAAACGCACCCGCCGCTTCACCAATAAAAGCTATCGGTTTCTTGTGGAAGGCTTCTGGAAAGGGCAGATAATCAACAAACAGCTTGAGGATACCGGGAAACGATCCATTATACTCCGGTATCACCATAACAATTCCGTCTGCGTCAATGACCTGATTCCGGAATGCCTCAACCCGCGGCAATTCCTTCCCGTATTTCCCGCCAATTACTTCGTCCATCGGGAAATCCGCCAGACTCACCACGCGGGCTTTTACCCCCTGTGATTCATAAAGCGGTTTGATGTAGTTGGAGACTTTAAGGGCGACCGAACGGGGCCGGTCCGTTGCGCTGAGGATGCAAATGGTTTTCATCTGTCTGCTTAATTAAGGGTAGTTTTTCTCATTTCAGCAACAACAACGCAACAGATCCCTCTATCATTCACCCCGGAAGAAAGATTTTTTTGCCTAACAAAAAGCGCTTTTTTGCGTTAAATAAGTAATTAATTAAGTCCCAATATTAATATTAATTAATTTATTCTTGCATTTCTTATAATTTGACTTAATATTTAACGCGGTCATCGAAAGGGGTGACATTTTTTAAAAATTCAACAAAAACCGAACAAGATAATTATGAAATCACGAATGTTACTGAGTCGGGCCGGTGTTCCAGGTCTGATGCTTCTTCTGCTTCTCTTTATACCGGCGTTGTCGTTTGCGGCAGAACCAGTGTATGAAAGCATGGAGGCATTTCGCTCGTCCGATGCCTATGCCGCCTTTGTAATCGACAATCTCTGGATCCTGCTTGCAGCTGCCATGGTTTTCATCATGCATCTTGGATTTGCAACGGTCGAAAGCGGGTTCACACAGGGAAAAAACTCCATCAATGTCATTTACAAGAATGTATTCATCCTCACTGCCGGGATCCTCACCTACGGGGTGATCGGTTTCCAGCTTATGTATCCGGGTGATTTCAACGGTATTCTCGGTCTGGGTGGATTGGGAATCGGGTTTGATGCCGCGGATCCCGTCGGCATGCTCACACCTGCATACGGGGAGCAAATGACCATCTACAGTGATTTCATTTTTCAGGCCATGTTTGCAGCGACGGCAGCGACCATTGTCTCCGGTTGTGTGACCGGACGCGTGAAACTGTCGGCCTTCATGATTTTCGGTACTCTGCTTCTGGCGTTTTTGTATCCGGTTACCGGCAGCTGGGTATGGGGCGGCGGTTGGCTCGACCAGCTCGGATTTTATGATTTTGCCGGATCTACACTCGTGCATGGGGTCGGCGGGGCTGCCGGACTGGCATGCGTGATAATCCTTGGTCCTCGGCTTGGCAAGTATGTCAACGGCAAGGTCCGCACCATTCCCGGACACAGCGTGCCGCTGGCAACCGTAGGCGTCTTCCTGCTCTGGTTTGGCTGGTTCGGGTTTAACGGCGGCTCGGTGCTCAGTGCCAATCCGGCTGAAGTGTCCTATGTCTTCGTGACAACAGCCATCGCGGCTGCCGCCGGCGCCCTCGCTGCCATGCTCACCACACGTGTTGCGCTGAAAAAACTGGATGCCTCCATGGCGCTTAACGGTATCCTTGCCGGACTCGTAGGCATTACCGCTGGCGCCGATGTGATTGCCCCTCTGTCTGCCGCCCTCGTCGGAGCCATCGCGGGTGTCATCGTAGTCGGAGCAATCCTGATGTTCGATTCCCTCAAAATCGACGATCCGGTGGGTGCCATCTCCGTTCACGGAGTGTGCGGCATCTGGGGGACCCTTGCCGTGGCAATCTTCTCACCGGCGGCGACCATAGGTATTCAGCTTCTGGGAATACTGGCCATTTTCGGGACTACGTTCCTCTTCTCCCTTGGCGTTTTCGCAGCTATCAAGGCGATCATGGGCGTTCGTGTCTCCGAGGAATATGAAACACGCGGACTCGATCTGTCGGAACACGGGGTAGGCGCCTATCCGAATTTTGCCATGATTGAATCCAGCTTCTCCACAGCCGGTTCCGAGACAAAATAAACCTGACTTCCTTCCCTTTGCTGCTGAGGGATCAATTCCACAAGCAGACAGTATGAAACAGCGGTCGCAGCAGCATGAAACAGCGGTCGCAGCAGTATGAAAC
>RECX01000001.1 GCA_007693825.1 Balneolaceae bacterium | reverse complement strand
TTTGTGGATGCGTAAATTTTTGGATGCGCAGATTTGTGGATTCGCACTTCTGTGGATACGCAGATAAATGGCAGGATGCGGACGTGCACGGACAATCCGCATCCTGCTGGTAAAAAAGATGGAAATGATCCGGGATTACTTGACCAGCATCATTTTGCGTGTCATATGCTGTCCGGCGGTTTCAAGCCGGTACAGGTATATTCCGGATGTGAGTCCGGCCGCATCGAAAGTGGCCGTATGAGCTCCAGCGGCAAGTTCCCGGTTTACAAGAACAGCCACCTCGCGTCCAAGCACGTCAAATACCGTGAGCTGTACCTGTCCGGCAGCCGGTATGGTGAAACGGATTTCGGTGGACGGGTTGAACGGGTTGGGATAGTTCTGCTCCAGTTCAAACGACTTTGCCACCAGACCCTGGTCTTCGGCGGACACGACGCTTGCCTCCACCTTGACGAAATCGCCTTCCACGTTGTTACGGCTGAGAGCCGTGACATAATAAATGTAGTCTTCGCTCTCGGTGCCGGCATCCGGTTGATCCGTGAACGTGCGTTCGCCGGTAATATCCACAATGAATGCCTGATTATCGATAATGGCCTGGTCGGATATGACCTCACTGGCTTTGGCGCGATAGATCACATAGCGGAAGAACGGGTCGGTCTCACCGCGTCCGGGTGTCGGTTCTTCCCAGGTTATGGTGACATTGTTGCCTGTCACTTCATGAACAATATCTTTCACGCGGTCCGGAATGCGCATGGACATCCACGGCATGGGCGGCACAATGGCCAGGCTGCGGTAGCTGTCACCGAACGGGTTGTCCAGGATGTTGCGATAGCTGAAGTGCATGTGTCCGGGAGCCGGGGAGTTGCGGATGGTGTCGATCTGCGCAGAAATCTGCGGCTTGATTTCCACACGGTACGGACCGGTGCCGAGGTAGTAGTGCCGGCCGCGCATGTCGTTGGCCCAGTCGTCGACCAGCCACTCGAACCGCGGGGCATGAGATCCGCCGTCGCCGGGAGCGCCGATGTCCCAGTACAGCTGCGGGGCCACGTAATCATGGACTCCCTCTTCGGCCCAGCGGCGGCTGTCCTGATAGTACTGGGAATAGCCGTAACCGGCAGCCCATCCACCGGACGTGCGATAGTGTCCCACCGGAGTGGAACCAACCTTCACCCAGGGCTTCACATCCTTGACGGCCGCATAGACATCGCGTGCAAACATGTTGATGTTCTCGCGGCGCCAGTCGGACATATTAGTAAGCTCAGCGGGGTTGTAGACCTGCATCAGGCTGTCGTCGCGCTCGTAGTTGGTGCCATAGCGTATAAAGTCGAAGTGCACGGCATCCACGTCGTAGTTCTCGACGATCTCAACCACGTTGCCGACGATCCATTCACGGGCTTCCGGGATGGCAGGATTGATCCAGTTCCACACTCCGCCGCCGGATTGCGGTACCTGCTCGATCCACTCGGGATTGGAATAGTAGACGTGCGGGGGATCACTGTCCGGGCTTCGGTCATACTCTTCCCGGTTGGCCATGTACACGTTATACCAGGCGTGCAGTTCCAGACCCAGTTTGTGTGCTTCCTCGATGGCAAAGGCCAGCGGATCCCACCCGGGGTCTTTGCCCGGGATTCCCACATTCGGTCCGCCGGTCAGAAAGCTGGACCATGGCAGGCGTTCGCTTTCGTAAAAGGCATCGCCACGCGGCACCACCTGGAACACGACGGCATTGAGCCCCATCGCTTTGGTATTGTGGATGATATCGCGGAGCGCTTCACGCTGTGTGTTGGCATTGGTAGTGTTGGGCGGCCAGTCCATGCCTCCCGCAGTAGCCAGCCAGAAGGAGCGAAACTCTTTCTTGGGCGGTTCCGGGGATTCATTCTGAATCACCTGTGCCTGGACGGGTATCGCCATACCCAGATATAACAAAGCGATGCATGACAACAGTAGAAAATTTCTCATAACAATGACGGTCTTTTATGAATATTGGATGGGCTGTTTCCTGGTACTGCCTGACCGGCAAATACCGGCATGAGGTGATCGGAAAAAATAAAGGGTCCCTGTTTCAATAACCGGATTGTTCCAGTTTGTCGCAACATTATAATATATATACGTTTTAAAAGGATGTAAAACTTTTTTGATCCCGTTGAATGCGCCCTGCCGGGCGCACCATAAAAAAAGGCACCCCGACATGGCCGGAGTGCCTTTTTTGTAAAGTCGGATAGTACGACTTATTTCACCAGCATCATTTTGCGGGTGAGGACGTAGCCGTTGGCCTCGAGGCGGTACATGTAGGTACCGGAAGCAAGGTTGGCCGCATCAAAGTCAATGGTGTGGCTGCCGGCCGGCAGATCACTGTTGACCAGAGTGGCCACTTCGCGTCCAAGCAGGTCATAGACTTTCAGGGATGTCATTCCAGCCTGCCCGATTTCAAAGCTGATCTGCGTGGTCGGGTTGAACGGGTTCGGATAGTTCTGGCCGAGGTTGTAGCCTTCCGGCAGGTCGGCAAGACGCTCGCC
>RECX01000350.1 GCA_007693825.1 Balneolaceae bacterium | reverse complement strand
TCAGGAGGGAGTATCTCCTGAAAAGCACCCATCGAACCTGCCAAACCGCCGCAATCAGCGTAATGCCCCATAATGCCCATAACGCCCATAATCCCCCATAATCCCCGATAATACCATCATGCCAGCACCAGCTTTTGTAAATGCCCCATAATCCTCCATAACGCCATCATGCCAGTACCAGGTCTTGCAACTGCACAAGTGGATATTCCGATGCTGCTTCTCTGGCTTGCCGGGGCAGGCGCAGCGGGCGCCTGTCTGAGGTACGGAGTTGACCGCCTGGTACACAGGCTGTTTCCGACATCCCTCCCTGTCGGTATCCTGGCCGTCAACCTGAGCGGCTCTCTTTTTATCGGGCTCTTGTTTGGAGCGCTCGCGGCGGGTACCGGGATGGACGGCATGCAGGGAGCGGGTGGCATCCACCCCGAATATCATTCCCTCTGGCTCACGCTCTCGGTCGGATTCGCCGGTTCCTATACCACTTTTTCCGGCTGGATGGTGCAGACGGTTGAACTGCTGGAAGCCGGCGATCTCAAAGATGCCTTCTGGAACCTGTTCCTGAGCATCCTGCCCGGACTGCTGCTGACTCTGGCCGGGATTCAGATCGGCCTGCGGCTGTAATGCCGGATCACACTTCTGCTCAAAATTCCGATTTATTTGAGCCAGTTCTGGAAACATAGACGGCAAATGATTACAATACGTTATTAGATGCCCAACGTTACCATCATGCAGGCACACCCGAATAACGGGGTTATGAACGATGAATGCCATACGGTCTTACATTTCAGCGACGCCGGACCATAACATGATCCGGAGCTTCTGTTTTTCTGCTGACCTGAGGACCGGCTCCTGCCGATACCCCATCAAAAGCTTCCAATGGCATAAGGATTCCGTTGGAGCTGCCGGATACAGCGGCTCTTGCCGGCGGTTCCGATCTGCTGCCTGCGTATTGGCGCTGCTTCTTTCCATGATCCTCACCATGGGATTCCCTGATATTTCCCGGGCGTCGCAAGCCACCCCCATTATTATCAGCGCAGATTCCGCAACTGCAGCCGAACCCGCCCAACCCGCCGACCCGGCCAAACCCGCCAACTCAGCCGATACCACAATTGTCACCTCAGCCGATACCACAATTGCCATCGCACCAGATACCACGATCCGGCAGCTTGAACCTGCAATCCGCCAGCTCGACCCAAAAATCCGGAAGATCACAGAAGCCATCAGCGATCCCTGGGTTGCCGGTCAGGCCGTACGCGACTCACTCGGCCTGCGGGAAGTGGTGGACTACTGGGAATACGCGTATATGGAACAGGGCACGAAATCCCGCCCGGATCCGCGAATCGGATTCCGGTTTGTGGAATATGCCGTGGCAACGGGTGATACCGGCCGTTATACCCTGGCGACGGAAATGTACTTCTGGGGCCTGAAAGCCGGTTTTGAAGAAAAATT
Organism: Balneolaceae bacterium; assembly: GCA_007693825.1. Lineage (GTDB taxonomy): Bacteria > Bacteroidota > Rhodothermia > Balneolales > Natronogracilivirgulaceae > SKNL01. Next base: position 11,152 of record RECX01000350.1, on the reverse strand, counting down.
TGCCGATGCCATCCAGCTGGAAATGAAGATGATGGAACCGTTGCTGGAACGTCATGTCTTCAGGCAGTGGAACCGGGATTTCACAAACCGCGATCCCCGGCTCTTGCGCGAAATCAGGGATTACTGGGTCCGTCATGATGTCCTGCCGTCCACCGAACGGAATGAGCGTCTCATTGAGCACTGGCAGCGGATCCACTACTCCAGAAAGCACTTTGCCAATGACACCAGCACGGTTTACGGTGCCGATGTGCGCTCGGAGATCTACGTCCGTCTGGGTCCGCCTGACCGCAAGCGCTCCGGCACCTTGCCGTTCAATACGGGTGAAATCCGCGGCAGGCTGCATGATCTGGTGGAAGCCGGATACATTCCCGTAAGCCAGACCTACACCCTGCAAAGCAGCATTATGCAGGGCTATTTCCCGGGCAGATATGATTTCTGGCGTTACGATCATGTGTCACCGGAAGGCCCGGTCATTTACCTCTTCGGACGTCCAGGACGCGAGAACCGGTACCGTCTGATGGACAGTCTTGAGGACTTCATAGCGGGCAGCAGCTTCCGGCGGGTGGTGCTGGGCAGGCGCGGGACCCGGTCGGCATTCCGAGCCGGCTACTTCCTGCAGCTCATGCTTTACAACGAGGCCGCGACCATTGACCACTATTTCGGAAACCGCCTGGTGGAATATGACCGCGTCTGGAACGAGGCGGTTTTCCGTCGCGATGCGGATGCGCGAATGATCGGCGAGATGAATTCCCCACAGTTGGCGGCCCACGATATGAAACAGATCCAGATTCGCGCACCGCTCGCCCAAAGCCGCTTTGAGCGCGATCTTGCGCGTTACCCCCTGTACACCCGGCAATACCGCTTTCTGGACAATGAAAAAGGTCCGGTCACCTTCATCCTGGTGCAACCTTCGGAGATATTTGAAAGGGTTATTGGCAAGCTGGACGAGGACATCATTCGCGAATATAACGCATTCCTGCTCCGACAGGGAATCATTGTGTATCACAACGGTGAGAAAACAGGCCGGCATGCGGACGTGCATGCTGCAGATCGAAACGATCCGGTATTTAAAACGGGGCGGTTCTTCAGCTACGGAACCATCCCCGTATCCGATAATGAAACCCGCTTTCATCTTTACTCCGAACTGTATGTCAGTCCCGACGCGGAGTTATCCGAATATATGCCTCACGGCCTTGTGGCACTGGCCACCGAATGGAAAGAAGCCGGGGAGCCGATAGCGGATCTTGGATCCCTGCAGCTCAGCGACCTGGTCCTTGGCAGAAGCGGCTCGGAAACCATTACGATCCGCTCGGCCGAGATGGGAGTGCTTGATGATTACCGGATACCGGCAGAGGAAGACCTGCAGGTTTATTTCGAAATCTACAACCTGAAAACCGATGAAGCGGGAGAGCACCGCTACAACATCACCTACCGCCTCCATCCGCAGGAACGAAGAGGGCTGTTCCGCCGCCGGACACGTGAAGTATCCCTTGCGTGGGAGGCTGCTTCCAGGCAACCGGCTGACCATCAGTTCTTTGAAGTGGATCTCTCCCACGTGGGATCCGGCAGGCACCGGCTGCATATCAGCGTTGAAGATGGCATAACCGGCGAGAAATATGAAAGATATGTGGAACTTTATCTGGAAGGGGAGGATTAGGGCCTTGAGGAGATACCATTTTCCCGCAGATGATCGTTGTCCCTTATCCGTTACAGTGTTGGAGCAATTAGCAATCCAACGATAGTAGTTTTTTTGGGATGCGTTGTTATCTTTATCACTACAGCCCGGCGACAGAACAAAACCGATGATACGAAACCGACTCCTTATTATCCCTGGCGTAATCACGCTCATGTTCATGATGGCGTGCTCCAGGGCGTTTGACCCGGACATCCGGACCGGTTCCCATCCACACCTGACAGACGGTCTGCCCGAAGTCATGCTGTCCGCCATCGCATTCCTGGATGAACAGGATCAGCCGGTGATCGATGTTGACGTGGACATTGTCTATGGCAGCCTTATCTACCGTGAACGGGACGGTGTATTCAAATCCAGTGTTACCATACAAACCGATGTGCTCAGGGTTATTGATGCCTCGGAAGAAGAATTCACCAGGGTTGAGAACTTGCGGGAGGTTATCGAGGTGTCTGAGAGGAGCGCTTCCATCACCGACAGCGGAGAAATGTTTGCCTACCGGGAACGCATCCGGGTCAGCCCCGGCAAATATCTCGTAATTGTGCAGGTTACCGATGGCAATTCGGACAAATCTTCGCGAAGAAGAGCCAACGTCACGGTATTTGAGCCGGACACCAACGAGCCGAACCTGACACACATCAAGGTACTGGGGCCTGACAGGGACGATCGCACCCGGGATTTTCCCCTGACAACCTACACCATTCCCGGTGCCGTGGATACCATGACCTTTGAATATCAGGTCATCCGGCCAGTGGACTCGGCACCCCTTGCGGTACGGATGCGGCTGCTCCAGATCGAATCCGATACGACGCCGCCGAGGCCCATGGCCGGCGTGACCCCCACAACCGGGTCACTCGCTTACCGTGGCATTAATTACAACAGTACAGAAACGCTTGAAAGCCAGGAACGGATCCTGGAACAGGAGACCGGGACCATAACCATCGAATACCGCACGGCTCGTCCGCCACGCGGAGCATACCGTTTCGAAGTAGAAGTGGTGGATGCCGGCGGCCGCGGTGAAGTGCTCCTCTACAAGGCAAGGGACTTCAGTTCCATGAGCAATAACTTCCCGAATGTGATAAGTTCCAGGGAGCTTGCCAAACCCCTGGTATATCTGATGCGCAGGAGCGAGTATCGTGACATCATGGCGATTGAGGACAGGGATTCGCTCAAACATGCCATTGACAGGTTCTGGCTCTCAAATATCGGGGACAAAGAGCAGGCAAGCAGGGTTATCCGTAAATATTATGAGAGGGTAGAAGAGGCAAACAAGCAGTTTTCCAACTTCAAGGAAGGGTGGATGACCGACATGGGCATGGTATACGTCCTGTTCGGCCCGCCATGGTATGTGGAGCGTTCGCTGGATACGATGGTTTGGATCTACGGGTATAACCGTCAGGATCCGCGCAGAGTCTTCTATTTCCGCCGGACCAGAATGGCCAGCGACACGCGTCCGTTTGAACATTATATCCTTCAGCGGCACAGTGGCTATCACAGTGTGGAATACGAGCAGATCCAGAGATGGCTCACGGGCACCATACTGACGCGACCGATCTGAGTCTCCGGGATGCTTTTTCATTGCCGGCAAAAGGGCTTTCAGTGCTGTGGCAGGAGGGTGCCAAACCCGCTGTAATTGTCGGAAAATGTTGATTATTCAAAAAAAAACTTGCTTTATTTTTATTTAAGACTAATCTTTAATGCATGTATGGGTTGAAACGGCGGCTCGCAATTCTGGGTTTTTCGCTGTTTTCTGCTCATAAGTTATTGATAAGTGCAATGTTGCATTTATTATTTCGGTAATTGAAAACGGGTTTTGGGTTAAAAGAGTCAACTTGGTAAAGTCACTGTCGCGTGCTGTTTGATGGGATTTTTCCATTGAACCGATATCCCGGGATCCACCGTCATCAACAAATAAATTTGAGGTCATATATGTTCAGAAAGGTACTATCGCTGGCTGTTTTTATAGCCATCATCATACCGACATCTGTACTTGCTCAGGTTGGTACTCTTTCGGGAGTCATCACTGATCAGACCACCGGTGAAGAACTGGCCGGTGCTACGGTATATATCGTGGAGTTGGAAATGGGAACGGCTACTGGACTTGATGGAGAGTACTCGCTGCCGAATATCCCTGTCGGTGACTACAATGTTAATGTAACGTACGTAGGTTACGAACCTATCCGCCAGAGCATTACTATTACTGCGGGCGTAAACGAAAGGAATTTCGTTATGCGCTCGGAACTGCTCCGGCTGGAAGAGATGATCGTAACCGGTTACGGTGTTACACAAAAAAGGGAAATTACCGGCTCCATTGCAAGTATACCTGCAAGGGAGATCCGGGATGTCACATTGCAAAACCCGGAATCCCTGCTCCAGGGACGTGCTGCCGGTGTAACGGTGACCGCAACTTCGGGTAACCCGGGTGGCGCATTCTATGTCAATATCCGCGGTCAGGGCTCTATCAATGCTGCCACCGAGCCGCTCTATATTATTGACGGCGTGCAGATCTCCTTTTCGCAGCTCTCAGGTCAGAGTTCCACCTCACCGATGAACAACCTCAATCCGAGTGACATCGAGTCCATCGAGGTGCTCAAGGATGCCTCGGCCGCCGCCATTTACGGAGCCCAGGCTGCCGCTGGTGTGGTTATCATCACCACCAGGCGCGGTCAGCGCGGACCCACCCAGGTAACCGCCCGAGCTGAAACCGGTGTCCGTACCCTGGCCAGGAATGTGGACTATCTTACCACTGACCAGTTTATCGACTATCTTGCAGAAGGGCTGGAGTACAACTTCCCCGGTGCGTTGCCGGATATGGATGCCTACAGAGAGAATCGTCGGAATGCGATGCTTGACTTCTTCGGTTCTCCTGACTGGACTGCAGCCGATCGCGGCGCATACTCGGCAGCCCGCGCCCAAGGCCTTGGCATAGCGCAGGCACTTGACGCTACGGGTGTATCCACGCAGCTTGCCAATACCGATTGGCAGGATTTCATCTTCGCTGACGGGGTTACCCAGCGATACACCGTGTCCGCCTCAGGTGGTGATGCCTCAACCATGTTCTTTATTTCCGGTGGTTATGAAGACACGGATGGTACGGCCTTCAACAGTAATTTCACCCGTCTGAACCTTCGCACCAACTTTGACCATCAGGTCACGGACAGGGTACGTGCCTCGGTCAGCAGCAACATATCGCGCCAAACTCAGTTTGGGGTATGTCAGGATGGTAACTTTATCAACTGTCCGCCATCACAGGCCATGTTTGAGAACAACATGAGCTTTCCGTTTGATGCAGACGGTGAGTACAACCCCTGGACCAGATTTGGCCTGGCCAACAACCCTGCGGTTGTCCGGGATGAAGTGGAAAGAAGTGTGAGAGTAACACAACTCCTTACCAACCTGAATCTCGTCTACGAAGCTACCGACTGGCTGTCATTCAGTGGTCTGGCCGGTATCGACTACCGGAATACCAACGACGAGCGATACGATTCCGGAATCGCCAGGCCTGCAGAGGGCGGATGGCTCTTGTACTGGAACCGAAACGTCCAGAACATGAACCTGAACCTTGTTGCAAATGCGGCACACACGTTCAATGACGTGCACAATGTCAGCGGTCTGGTTGGTACTGAGTACAGAAGGAATTATTCAGAATTCGTTCGGGCAGATGGTGAAGGCTTTACGGCACCTTTTTTCAAGGTTCTTAACGCGACAGGACGTCCCACAACGGCATCCGGAAGCTATACCGAATGGCGCGTGGGCAGTTACTTTACCAATGCGAGGTACAACTACAATGAAAGATACTATGTTTCTGTCATTGCCCGCCTGGACGGCCATTCCCGATTTGGTGCCGATACCCGCTGGGGATTCTTCCCCTCGTTCTCCGGTGCATGGAGAATCAGCCAGGAAGACTTCTTTGATGTGGACTTTATCGACGAACTGAAGCTTCGCGCCGGTTATGGAATAACGGGTAACTCCGCAATCGGAAACTTCGCGTCAAGAGGCTTGTTCAGTGCCGCCGGCAACTATCAGGGAACAGGGGGGCTTCGCTACACACAGCTTGCCAACGTAAACCTGGGATGGGAAGAAGCCAGCGAGATCAATATCGGCCTTGACTTTGAATTATGGGGTGGACGACTCACCGGTGCGGTCGATGTCTACAGGAAAGATAACGCCGAACTGCTCTTTGCCCGTCCGCTGCCTACTGATTCCGGATTCAGTTCCATCACCGAAAACATCGGCAAGGTAAGGAATGAGGGTATTGAGTTCGAGCTTGGCACCGTCAATGTGAGCCGTGGCGGATTCCTCTGGAGTTCCCGATTCAACATTGCGTTCATTGACAATGAAATCCTCGAGCTGCCCGACGGAGTCGACATCGATGCTGATGATGTTTGGGAAGCATTGAAAATAGGAAAGCCCATCGGATTGCTGCAGGTTCCGCGCTGGGCGGGTGTTAACCCGGCTGACGGACGACCCATGTGGTATGATGTCGATGGAAACATCACCTACAACCCGAACCAGGAAAGGGATGCCATCGAATACAAGGATGGTGTCGCCAATATCATTGGTGGTTTCGGAAATACGCTTACCTACGGAGGGTTCACCCTCGATGCGTTCTTCCAGTTCAGCTTCGGCCAATGGGCATTTTCCGGAACGGACTTCTATTTTACACGCACGCCGGACTTCCTCATGAACATGCATGAAGAGGTGCTGGATCGCTGGAGAGAGCCCGGTGATATGACCCACTACCCGAGAGCTATTCTTGGTGGAACGGATTATCCTGAAACGGCGAACTATCGTACGCAAGCTGGAACACATGCCATTTACAATGCCAGCTACATCCGTCTGAAGAACGTTTCACTCGGTTACAGCCTGCCCAGCCGCTGGCTGGCCGGAACGGGTATTGGCAATGTGCAGATCTTTGCTTCAGGTGTCAACCTGCTTACATGGACAGCCTGGCCCTGGTATGACCCGGAAGTTGCCTTTGATACGCAGGATATCTGGAGAAACTTCACAGCGGCTTCATATCCGACAGAAAGACAATTCAACGCTGGAATTGAACTCCGGTTTTAATTAACAACAGAAAACAGGTTTACAATGAAAAAGTTTAACTTAACCAAGTTCGCTGTTATTACATTTCTGCTGGTTTCATTTACCGGCTGTAATGACATTTTGGACAGTGTGGAGCCAGCTACCTCGGTCTCACTTGAAGTAGCTCTGTCTTCACCCGAGGGCGTCAGGGCGCTACGCACTTCCATGTATTCGAAAATGCGTGAAAGCGGTCAGTATACCACACAGTATTTTGTGGCACCAAGCGCTTTTACCGATGAGACCAGGGTAAGACCCGGTGCGACCCGTTACCAGGCCCTTAATGCAGCTACCGGTACCGAGGGTACAGTGCATCTGGGTAACTGGGGCGGTTCCTACAATATCATTCAGGATGCCAACTTATTGATTGGAGGTATTGAAGCTGGCGTTATGAATCAGGCTGAGCTGGACAGATTCCGAGGCGAAGCCTATGCCTTGCGTGCTTTTGCGATGCATAACCTCGTCAGGGTATACGGGTACGATCCCGGCAACTTCGGTCAGGGACCCGAGCCAAGCTGGACGGAAGGCGTTGTCATACGCACAGAGCCCGTTTTTGACCTGGCTGATGCCGATCTCAGGCCAAGAAGTTCTGTAAACGATGTGTATGCGCAAATATTCAGTGATCTGGAGGAGGCCGCACGGCTTCTTGCCGGAGTGAATGCCAACAATACTTTTGCCACAGAAGCTTTTGTGCATGGTATTGCTGCTCGTGCGCATCTTTATGCCGGCAACTGGGGAGAAGCAGCCGCTGCTGCCCAGAGAGCCATTGACAACTTCCCCGGATCCCTTGAAACAACGGCAGATGGTGTCGCAAACATGTTTAATGAAGTTGTCGGCGGACATCCGGAAGCACTTTTCAAGATCATTGTGAATCCGGACACCGAAGGTACAACGGCCGGTGGCTCCTTTATCAACGAAGGCCCTGCTGCTTTCACTTCGGATCAATGGATATCTCAGCTTCCCACACAGTTCCTGCTCGACAAGTACGGAGACGACGATCACCGGCTCGGATGGTATATGGACTGTGCGGCAGCTCAGAGAACCGGTCCTGCACCATCAAACTGTGACGCAATTAATGATAACGGATTCTCCATTATCAAATTCAATGGTGTCAGAGGCAATACGGTAGACGACATGCCCTACATGCGCCTGGCTGAAATGTACCTGATCCAGGCGGAAGCTGCCGCAAAAGCTGCCAACGACCCGAATGCCGGTGTTGCGGCCCTCCAGACGTTGAGGGATGCAAGAAATGCCGGTCCGGTTCCCGCAGAGGCATTGGCCAATATGACAGCTTTTGAAGATGAAATCCTGGATGAAAGGATGAGAGAACTTGCAGTTGAGGGTCACCGGTTCTTCGACCTGAAGCGTTTGGGAAGAGACGTCAGGAATCCTGATGGATCCATCAAGATGAGAGCCGACTCCTACAGGATACTTGCTCCCATCCCAATCTCTCTCAGAAACGTGAACCCGCTGCTGGTTAACAACCCGGGATATTAAACAGATAACTCATCTGTTTATGAATCTACCAGGAATCTCTAAATACATTATCCAATGAAGATCAAAATACTCATATTAGCCATACTGCCACTTTTGTTAGTCGGATGTGACATCTTTGACGAAGGTGATACAAGGAAAACCTACGATGGCCCCCCTGTACTGGGCTTCTTCCCGCTTCAGCAGGAAGCTCCGCTTGCAGCAGGTGTTGCCACCGTAGAGGTGCAACTGATCGGCGAACAGCGCGGTCAGGCTCTGCCCGTCAATTTTGAAGTTGACGGCGGTTCAACGGCTCAGGCCGGTGTCCACTACAACGTGGCTACCGCGTCCCCTGTCAGCATTGAAGCTGGGACAAGCACCGTCAATGTCGTGATTCAGTTGATCGGCGGAAGTCTTGAAGCCGGCCAGGAAGTGCGCCTGACACTCACCCTGCTTGGTGGTGACGGTGTGGAAGCCTCACCCAACCTGGCATCAAGCAATATCTTTATAAGAGGCTAAGAAGAGCATTAATTATCAGCTTCTTATATTTGCAGAATGGAATCGCCATATCCTTCCCGAAGGATATGGCGATTTTTATTTGCAGCACTTTTTTGATTACATTATTCGTAACACTCTTCCGACCCCATTATTTAACACGTTTTTTTATGTTAATAAATGATCGCAGAACCAAACTGGTGTGCACCATCGGGCCGAGTACCAGCTCTCCGGAAATGATGGAACAGCTGATCCGGGGAGGCATGAATGTGGTCCGGCTGAACTTTTCGCACGGCACACATGAAGTCCACAAGAAAAGCATCGATACCATCCGGGAGCTGTCGGATAAGTTCGGTGTGAACATCCCCATTCTCATGGATCTTCAAGGTCCGAAAATCCGTGTCGGGAGAATGAAGGGAGAGGGCGCACAGCTTGAGGACCATTCCTACGTCAAACTGACACCGGAAGATATCGAAGGCGACAACGAACGCATTCCCATTGACTACCCCAACCTGGCGCTGGATGTAAAACCGGGGAACACGATCCTGATGGATGACGGCCTCATGGAACTTAAAATCGTGAAGATCACCGGAGATGATATAACCGCACGCGTGATAAACGGGGGGTTCCTGAAAACAAGAAAGGGAGTGAACCTGCCGGATGTGAAAACATCCGTCTCTGCGATTACTGAAAAAGATGAAAGGGACCTCGATTTCGGCCTGAATGAGGGGGTGGATTTTGTGGCCATCTCATTTGTGCGGTCGGCAAGCGACGTGCAGCAACTCATATCCAAAGTACGGGTGCGAGGAAGCAATGCGGGGATTATCGCCAAGATCGAAAAACCGGAAGCGCTCAGTGAAATAGACGATATCATCCAGCAGGCCGACGGTATCATGGTGGCCCGCGGCGACCTCGGGATTGAAATTGCCAGCGAGCGCATCCCCCTCATCCAGAAAGATATCATCGGACGCTGTAAAACGGCTGGAAAGCCGGTCATCACGGCCACGCAAATGCTGGAATCCATGATGACCAATCCGCGTCCCACCCGTGCCGAAAGCTCCGACGTGGCCAACGCGGTGCTCGACGGAACCGATGCGGTCATGTTGTCCGGTGAAACGGCCGCCGGAAAGTTTCCCCTGGAGGCGGTCCGGAACATGGACAAAATCTGCCGGAATATCGAATCCAAGACGGACACTATTTACAAAACCCTGGAATTCGTGCAGCCGGAGTGGCGGGAAAAACAGGTGGTGGAATCGCTGAGTTACAGCTGTGTAACGGTCGGGGATGCCGTGGAAGCAAAGATCATCGCGGTCATCACGCATTCGGGAACAACGGCACGAAGAATTGCAAAATTTAGGCCCCGGGTTCCCGTTATAGCATTTACGGAAAGTTCAGAAGTCCGACGGCAGCTGAACCTGGTCTGGGGTGTGACATCTATCCAGTTGGATGCGCTCTTTGACACGGATACCAGTGTGAAGCGGATTGAGGATTATCTGAAGGAATCCGGACTTGTGAAAAAGGGCGACCGTATTGTTGTGGCGGCCGGCATGCCGGTATCCAAACGCGGAAGCACCAACATGATCAAGGTAAGCAGCATCGAATAACCCCATTTGAATCGACCGTAACGGGTAGTCCACTCAGTCATGCCTCGCAGTATTCGGATCATCGCTTTCGTGCTTATCGTGCCATTTCTGGTTCAGGGCTGTACGGGTATGCTCAAAAGCTCGTGGCGTGATTTCAACGCCTATTTCAACACCTACTATAACGCCAAGACGAGTTATGAGCGCGGTGTGGAGCTGCAGGAACAGCAGGAGATCACGATCAATCCGGAAAGGCCCATCCGGGTCCACCCGACGCCCCGAAGAGCGGGCCTGAGTGAATTTGAGCATGCCGCCCAGAAAAGCGGTGATGTAATCCGGTTTCATCCGCGTTCCCGCTGGGTGGACAATGCCATCATGATGATCGGCAAGTCCTATTTCTACCAGCAGCGTTATTTTTCCGCCGATCAGAAATTTGTGGAACTGCTGGCGAACACTTCGGACCCGGCATTGCGTCAGGAGGCCATATTCTGGCGCGGACGAGCGGCCCTGGAGCTTGAAAACTACATGGAGGGCATCAACTACATCCAGTCACGCCTTTTTTCCACGGAATTTGAGTGGGACCGGCGGCTGGAGGCCGATGTGCGGATGATTATTGCCCAGCTGCTGGTTGCGCGGGGCGAGTATGAGGAAGCCGTCGAATACATAGCGGAAGCTCTTCCCAACATTCGCAGCCGGCGCCTGGAAATGCGTGCCTGGTTCCTCAACGGGCAGCTGCTGGAGTCCCTCGAGCGATATGACGAGGCGTATGAGGCCTACCGGAGGGCCACGCACCAGTCGAACCCGAACTATGACCTGATTTACTATGCCGAGC